>WIAF01000012.1 GCA_014055465.1 Nitrospira sp. CR1.1 | reverse complement strand
GCCAGAATTTGCTCTTCCGTATGCCCTCGTCGTCGTGCCATCGTCGGGTCCTCCTTGGGGTCAAGAAGACCACGCCGCCGACCGTTTTCTCAAGCTGCCGTTGGCCTAGTTTTCGGGTTTTGGGTCAACTGTTGGTCGGCCCTCTCTGGTACACACATCGACCACGGTCAAAGCCCGAATCCGTTGTCCATTCGCCGGTTGATCCGCCACAACGTCCAGGTGTCATTCGACCTCGTCAGTGGTAGCCGATGTGCACGAACGACCATCGCGTTTCGCCGCCGTGGAGGCCGAGGACGGAGCGTCAGGCCTTCTTTCCGGTAGAGGCGATAAACCAGTGCTTCCCGACCGCCCAGTCCTCGCGATTCAGGAACACCCGAATTTTCCGGTATCCGTAGCGGACCCGTGCCTGGGCCATCTCTCGGATGCGCTGCCGCAGCTCGACGCATGGATGGCTCTGATACCGATACGTGGCCCTCGCGCAGCAGACGGTGCGGCAGGCTCGCCGCTCACGGATCGGATACGGCGTGTCCAGATAGCGCACGACGATTCGCCGCTGCGAAGGCCGTGCCATTTGTTTGCGAGCCCATCCTGCAGCGGCCCCAACTCCCGGACTTGCTCCGACTCGACCCCGGCCTATCGCCGCGTCCACCGATAGAAGGTTTGTTCAGCGATCCCGAGATGACGGCTGAGATCGGCACCCGGCGCGCCCATCTCACCCTCTTTGAATACGGCCACGATTTGCTCGCCCGTGACACGCGTGCGTGTCACGGCAGCCGCCTTTCGCCCTGAAGGGGAATGAGGCCGGACACTCTCCTTCCGATTGATTCAAACACGGCGGGGCCGACCATTGTGTGCGCTGTCACGTGTCGTATGAATACGAATGCAACCTCTGGAGCTGTTCCGCCGACGAGCCTGAACCGAAGGAGGGGTCGCTTCTGAATGTATGAAGAAATGAGATATTGGGTTGTGTCGACCAGTTGCTTTCAGTCAATCAATCAAGTTGCTCCACCCACTTTCTGCAGATTGTCCTGAAAGAATCCGAGCGGTGCGTCTCGGACTCCGCACTATTCCATTGCCGTCCAGCGTGACGGTGGTTAGGCGTGGGTTGTCGAAGGCCCAAGAAGGCGAAGTGCTCGCAGCTGAGCCTCTGCTATGGCGATGTCCTCTTCGGTGAGTGGCGCTTGACCAAAGCGCACTCGCGAGTAGAGTTGTGTCAGAGCATGGGCAGAGGGCCAGGCCTCGCCCCATCGCGCTTGAATCTGATCAAGAAACTCGAGTGGCGTGGTGCCGGCTGATTTGGTGATCCCCCGCTGCGCGCAGCACTGTAGCATGGTGGTGTAGAGCGTAATGACGGTCTGTTGTTGCGTTGAAAAGACCCGGTCATGCGTAGGCCCATTCCGGAACCGGCGCAGGATCCTCATCCCTCCATAGACTGCGGCGAGCGCCAGCAGAAAAGTGGCCGCGTGGTGCGGAACACCGGAGGGAGTCAGGGTGGTCACCACGCGGCTGATTATAGCGACGGCCTGAGCCGACAGGGCGCTCATTGTTTCGGAGAGGCCTGCCCGTACAGCCTCCCCGCTTTCTCGAATACCTTGCACGACGGTGAACTGGTCATGCGCGCTGTAGTGGACGAACAGACGATCCCACTTGATACGGAGCGAATCCATCGCACTAGTGGCTGACTGCCACCAGGGGGCACCATCCGCGTCTGGAGAGGGAGGGGTGGGGTCCATGGTGATCCAGCCTGATTGCGGAAAATAGACTTCCACCCAGGCGTGGGCGTCTCGTTGACGAACGGTGTAGTAGCCGCCGTAGTCATTCCATTCGGTTGCAAGAAATCCGGTCACCAGCCGGGCGGGTATTCCCACGGTGCGAAGCATCACCACCATGGCCGTCGCATAGTGTTCGCAATAGCCGGTTTTTCGAGTCAGAAGAAAGTCTTCAAGCGGATGCGACGATTGCAGAGAAGGCACATCCAGGTTGTATCGATAATGAGCCAGCAAATGTGCGCGAACTAGAGTGACGGCCTGGGCGATACTGGTCGCAGGTTTGGTAATCTGGCGTGCCAGCTCGAGGATGTGTTCGTTCACGGCGGGCACTTGAAGATACTGTTGGAGGACAAAGTCCGGGTAGGGCAACGCAGAGGCCTGTTTCTCCACTGCATTCAGGGTTGTCGGCGAGGAATAGACGGTGTATTGGCTACGCGCATGGAGCGGATACGGCAGGGAAAGTGAGCCCATCAGATCGGATTGGATGGAAAGAAAGTGGCCCTTGACCGACGTGGGAGACGGAGCGCCGAACAGCACGGTGGTGTCGATGGGCTCAAGGAGAATGTCCTGTCTGAGCGGTCGCGCCGCACCCGATGGTTTGGTACCGGACGTCCGGAGCGTGAAGGTTCCTTCGGGAAGCTCCGTCAGCATGCGGCGATGCGGCAGGCTGTTGCTCCAGGATTTTCCATCATACCGATTGTAGGCGGCGCCTCGAAGGTACAGGGGCTCCCGCTTCGAGTCGTGCTCCGTGCGATCCGGAAGTTCCACTCGCATGACAATGCTCGGGTCTTGTTTGACTGGCCCGATGACTCCCAGATCGACGTGCTCCGAAAACCCGGTCGTGCGTAAACTTTCTCCATGCGTGTTTTGAAAGAATCCCACCCCGACTCGCGGAATCATAAAAAAGAACAGCAATGTGAGCGCGAACGCGCCTGCCGCCATCACGTTGGTGGTCCAGAAGAAGCGCGCTGTGAGGTGCGGGAGCAATGGGAGGGATGGCTCTGTGTGAGGCGCTTGTCGCGGTTCCGTCGTCTCTTCCCGTTCCTGCAACAGGTGATAGAGCAGAAGGGTCCAGACGCCGATGACCAGAAAGACGAAGAAAAATGGGGCGTACCACAGTTGCGTCGTCAGCGCCGCGGAGGCCAGGAGTGCGATCAGACTGATGGCGTAGAGATGCAGGAAGTCGCGTCGTTGGTCGAGGTTCGAAAGTTTGTTCACCAGGAGCAGTACAAGAAAGTGAATTCCCGCCGGAAGGAGCTCCCGTGAGATGAGAAGGAGATCGATCCAGAACCCCGTGAACGCAAGAAATAGAAAGATGTTCCAGGTGAGGGCTGAGAACCGGAGGCGACCGATGACAGCGGAGATCGCGCTGTGGGACTGGATGCGCAACAACGCCGTGGCGAAGGTCCCCGCCGTCAGGACAAGGAGCCAGAACGGCAGGGTAATGGCGAGTGTCAGGCTTGCGAAGCCGGTCGCTGCCAGCAGGATAGAACTAAGCCGAAAGGCGTGATCCAGCGGCATCGAAGAGGTCCTCGTGCGTGTAAGGGGTCAGGATCTGGTCGACGGCTGGAAACATCTCGCGGAGGGCCTGGTCCGTCGATGATGAGATCAGGAGTGTGGGGCCATCCTGGGACCGGACCAGCGCTTGGACCAGCGTGTGTTGTACGGCCGCATGATCGCCTACGGGGCGTCGCTCACAGAGCGCCAGGGCATGGAACAGATGCCGTGGCGGCTCGTCGGCGTCGGCCAGGAGTTCTGGTTGATCGCCGAGCAGCAAGCGGAGCCGCACGCCGTTGGTCAGAAAATGATCAGTCAACGAGGCGGCGATGGAGAGCGCTCGTTCGAACGTCTCCTCTTCTTCGTCCGGTGCGACCGTAAAGACGGCGAGCGTGATCATGCGTTGATCTTCGGCTTCGGTCTCTTTGAGCATGAGTTTGGCCGTTCGTGCCGTCGTCATCCAATGGATGGCGCGCGAATCATCCCCGGGGCGAAACTCTCGCAAATTGTAGAGTGAATTTCCGTGGCCGCGCCGGGCCTGGGCTTGATCATAGCCGATCGCGTTCATTTCCTGGACCCGCATGGGCGGCAGCGGAATGAGTTCGGGACAGGCGATGAGGCTGGCCTCCTGCGGGTAGAACGCTTTCTTGTGAAACAGTCCGAAGGGAAAGGGGGTGACGACGCGGAGCCCGTCGAGTTGATATCGCCCTCGGCGTGTGATGCGCAGCGGGTAGGAGCGCAAGGTCGACGCCCCCGGCGCGAGGTGCGCGAGGTGAATGCCGCGATCATGATCCTGGCCGGCGACGACGTCCACGAGCCGCAGGGAGACGCTCGGAATATGCGATTTGCGGTTGGCAATCCAGAGCGTTGCGGAGGCCGGTTGATTCACAAAGAGCGTGTCGGGGAGATGACGATGAAACTCCAGCCGCCGCACGCATTGTTCCGAGAGGAAGCTGGATAACACGATCAGGCTGAGCATCATGGCCAGGAGGAGGTAGAACAGATTGTTGCCCGTATTGACGGCAGCGACTCCGACGGCCAGGGTGAGCAGCAGGAAGCGAACGCCTTCCGTTGTCACGCTGATCGCGCGATGCCGGGAGAGTCGATGGAGCCAGGTGTGGAGGGTCATGGATGCCATGCTGGTGGCCTGTCGTCCAGCGAACGGTCGTGTGGCGCGGTTGGTGGCTGGGCCACTCCGGCGCCAGGGCAGTGGTTACACCGGAACCGGAATGCTCTCGAGCATGTCGTGAATGACACGTTCCGTGTGCTCGACGCTTTTCGTGCGTGTGCCTTGAGCGCGGCTGAGCATGACGCGATGCGAGAGGACGACCGGAGCGAGTTCCTTAATGTCTTCCGGCAGGCAATAGGTTCGATCTCGCACGAGCGCGAGGGCCTTCGCCGACTTGCAGAGGGCGAGTGCGCCTCGCGTACTCACCCCGAGGGAAAATAACGGGTTCTGTCTGGTGGCCAGCACGATGGCCAGCAGATACTCCATCAGGCTGTCTTCCATTCTCACTTTATCCGCCTGGGCCTGAAGATCCAGAATATGTTGCGCGTTCAGGACCGGCTCAATCTCATTGGCCGGATGCAGCGATTGCGGCCTGTCCAGCACCTTCTTTTCTTCCTCCGGCGTCGGATAGCCGATGCAGACTCGCATGAGGAATCGATCCAGTTGGGATTCCGGAAGCGGAAAGGTGCCATGATATTCCGCAGGATTTTGAGTGGCAATCACCATGAACGGCTGTTGGAGTGGATAGGTGTGGTTGTCCACGGAAATCTGGGCTTCGCTCATCGCTTCCAGTAGGCTGCTCTGCGTTTTCGGCGTCGTGCGATTGATCTCATCGGCCAGCACGATGTTGGCAAACAGCGGACCCGGCATGAACTCAAAGGCCTGTTTTTGACGATTGAACACGGAGATGCCGACGATGTCGGATGGCAGCAGGTCACTGGTGAACTGAATGCGCTTAAAGGAGCAATCGAGCGAACGGGCCAGGCTGTGAGCCAGGGTCGTTTTACCCACCCCCGGCACGTCTTCAATCAGCAGGTGCCCGCGCGCCAACAGGCAGACAACCGCCAATTCAATGGCCCGCGGCTTGCCCTTGATGACCAGCGCGATATTGTCCTGTAACAGTTTGATAGATTGAGAAGAATTCACGATGGGGTGTTTTGGGAGCAGATTATGTTCGTACCATGGCGTGTATGCCCGAAGTCTAACAAAGGGGCCGGGGACCGTCAATTTATACGGGCTTTCATGCGGGGTCGTGGGAGGAATCGAATCCTGCCCGCTTTGGACACGAACCTGTACGCAGTAGTTAAGACAGTGAGACGGGTTCGGGTACGAGCGTGAGCAACCAGGGGGGCGTTTCTTCTGACATGCTCTGGAACTGCCTGGCCGTGCTGCTGGCAGGAAGGCCTTCGAATAAAGCACCCCGCTGAACTCTGACCTGCCGGAAGCGATAGGATGCAAGGCGGCCGGGACCCATGCGAAGCACCGAGGGAAAACGCTGCCGCAGCGGCGCCAGGTCCGACAACAGGCAGGAGCCGCTGACAGGGAGGGCTGACAGTCGATGGTAGATGTCCCCGAAGACCTCAGGCAGCGTCTGTGCTGACAACACGACATCGGCGGGCCTGACACGCGGGTCATCGATCAGCTGCGAGAGGATTTCCCAGCATACCTGGGAGTCCACAGCCCCCAACACGCAGAGGGCTCCGCGGGTGGCCATCAACTCCAGCAGGGCAAGCGGCCCGCGAATATCGAACTTCCAGGGCGGAAACAGCAGGCTCCGTCCGGCATGGTGCACCTCAAGGGCGGCTTCTTTTCCGTGTCGAGTTTGGCGGGAATCCCCCTTGGTGCGTCGCAGTTCTTCGGCGAGGCAGGTGGGGGAGAGGCGGGTCGGTTCGTAGGCAAAGGTGGGCGTAGCCGGCGCCCAGCAGGTGACGATGAGATAGCGGGCTGCCAGGCGCTGATCTCGTTCCAAGGCGTCGAGGGCAAACATGTCCTGGTCGCCATAGAACCGGAACTGCAGGCCCGGCTTGGCGCGCAGGCGATTCAGGCGAAGCGGAGGGGCATGTAATGGCCCTCCAAGTTGCGACGCGGGATCAAGCCGGTCGAGGCAGTGGAGCACGAGCGGCCTGTGTTGCGCGGTCAATGACGGTGTATACAGGGTGGCCAGTTCTTCGGCAAAGGAAAGGTCCCCTGCCCCCAGATCCAACACCGATGCCGGAAGTTGGTCCGTTAATACATCAAACGGATTCTGGTGCTCTCGGATAAACCGGTCGATGGTGTCTGGCGAGACGGTCGGCAGGGGCCACCTGGTCGTCGATTTCGTTCGCACCTCAAAAAAAACGCACAAGGCCCGCAGGGCTTTGGTGGGCGGGAGCCCGGTGAGTTGCTTGAGCAGGTCGGCGCAAGAGGTCCGATCCGCAGCTGCGAGCACTGCGGGTATCGCCGCCATGAGACGCTGCTTGAGCCCGTTCGGTATGGAAGAGGCCTCAATTGCGTCGATCAGGGTCGTCCGGGTCGCGGGCCAGTCTGTCGGAGTCACGAGGTGACGCGAGGCATCCCAGGAAGAGGCATCGAGTGACCTGGCGGAGCTGACCTGTTTCCGGAAGGCTGCCAGGCTGTCGGAATCAACAGGCATGAATCAGTCAGGAGTGTATAGAAAGGCGCGCGGGTTGCCGATGCACGATAGTTCGGTCGCGTCGCGCAGAGTATCGGGCCGGTTGTGAAGGAGTCAAGCGCCTCGTCTTGCGGCTGCATGAGGCGTATGTTAGGTAGACGATATGCGTCTCTCACAACAGCATTCGCGCGAGAACAGCTGGAAGTGCCTCAGATGTGCGGTCGCCATGCTTGGTCTGCTGCTTGCCCTGTGGGGCTGCCAGACGAACGCACATGTGACCGCGGCGAACCCCCAGGTGTGGGACGAATGGTCTGTGGGGCAGGTGTTGGATGCGAAGACCGGACGCCCGGTTTCACGAAGTGAATGGTTGGATGAGTTGGCGGGATATGATGTGATCTATCTGGGAGAAGAACATCACAATCCGTCCCACATCGAGGCTGCGCTGACGGTGCTTCGGTCTCTTGTGAGCCGGGGGCGCCGGCCTCTGCTCACAATGGAGATGTTCGGATGGGAAGGCCAGCCGGCGCTCGACCAGTATCTTCTGTCGAAGGAGCCTCCTCGCCAGGAGTTTCTGGAGCATGTCGGATGGAAGAGAAATTGGGGCGGAGCCTTTGAGGATTATGAGCCGTTGGTGCAGTTTGCCAGGGATCAGCGGCTTCCGGTGTTGGCCATGAATTCACCGAAAACACTGATTCGCCAGGTCGTTAAACTGGGGCTAGCGCAGGCGAAGGAGCAGTCAGAGTGGCGTCAGTGGGGCATGGAACAGGAAACCATTGTGGATGATCCGGCGTATCGCTCGCGGATTCTGTCTCAACTCCAGGCCTGCCATGGAGGCGGTGCACCGGAAGACTACCAGACCATGTACGAAGCCTCCATGGTGAGGGACGAAGGCATGGCCAAGACGGTCACGGCGGCAGTGAACCGGGTTCGCATCGCGGGTGGTGACCAGGCCCAGGGGCCAGTGGTGAGTTATACCGGCGGCGGACACGTCCAATATCGAGTACCGGTGCCCAATCGCGTCGCACGACGGGTTCGGGATGGACTCAAACCGGTGACCATCTATATGGCCACATTCGAACAGGAACGAGCGGCAGAACTCTATCAGGCCATGCAGGAAGGGATTGCGGATTTTGTGTGGTTGACGCCGCAAGGGTCTCAAGGGGCTCCTCGACGGTGCCGATAAGAGATTCAGTGGTCGAGTCAGGGCGGCCCTGCCGAATTGGTTCGGCCTCTCCAGGCGCCCCCCGTCATTGGGACGGTCGCATGGGGGAGCCTGGCGCACGCTCAGGTTCCGTGCCTGGGTGATAGGCCTCAGAGGTAATTGTTCCATGACACTGCGGCGATCGTTCGACAAGTTGCAAGGGCGACTCACTGGAACCAACCATTCCACAGGTGGCACGATGCGGGGGAAAATCGCATGTTCGGCGGATCGCCTCAGTTTATTGGAGGCGGACATGATCAGCTCCATCGTGGAGCCCAATGCGTTCCAAATCGGAAGGCAGTACCAGACGGAACGCCGGGTGCAACTGACCGACGCCTCGGATACCGAGTTCACTTCGTCTGTGATGGGCAATTCCGGGCTGTATGAGCAGACCATTTGTCTCAAGAATGGCCACCTGGAGGCTGCGTGCTCCTGCACATTACACGAACAACCCATCTGCCGGCACGGCGTGGCCGCGCTGCTCGAGTATCACCGCTGGTCGAAGGCGCGGGTAGTTCCCAGGGCGCGACCTGCGGCCCCTCGCCCTGAGGCTGAGAGGGCCACGGCGAAATCCGCCCCTTCCGGTGATGTGAAACTCAGCGAACTGAATCAATTCAGCGATTGGATGCAACGGGTGGTTCAGGCCATTCAATCCGGTCAGCCAGTTCCCGCTCAGCCCGATATCGAACCGGGCCTGGTTTCGACCTGGACGCGGATCATTCAGCAATTGGATGAACGAAGGCGGGAAAGCGAAGTCGCGCAAATCGAACTCGATACGGATATTCGCAATCGGGACGCGGTGGTCGCCCGTCTGACTCAGGATCTGGAAGTCTCCGTCAAGGAAGCCAAGTCTTTGCAAGCAACGTGTCAAGATCTCCAACGAGAGTTAGAGCAACAAAAGGCCTCTCTTGGGAAATCCAGCGAACTTTCCCGCCATGTTGAACAGTTCGAGAGCGAAGTCAGGGCTATTGCCGGTCTCTTGACCGACAAAGGACGCCGATTGGAAGGGCTCTCCGATACCTGTCGAGATGTGGCGGCGATGCTGAAAGCACTGGGGAAGGTGTAAGGGCGATCCTTCGTCCAAACAGGCGCTCTTCTGTGTGACTCCGGGCCGCAGCCTTCTTTTTTCTCCCCCCTTGCGTCATCCCTGGTCCCTTCAGTACAATGCGGGCCTCTTTGGGCATTCCTTGACTACAAGGGGGAGATCATGAACAAGCTGATAGCAGGAGTCTTGGGTGGAATCGGGGCGCTTCAGGCGACCAATGCATTGGCCAATGTCAGTGAAGGTCCGCCGGATTACAGTGGTATCACGGGCCTCTATTACACCTTGATCGCCTTGATCCTGGCATTCGGGGTGTACGACACCTTCTTCAAGAAGAGCTAACTAGCTTTTCCAGATCGAGCGGCGTGAAATGTTCCTCCGTTACAGAAGGACGGAGAGAATGTTTCACGCCTTCTTTTTTGGATTCGCGTGGCTGGATTCGCGGCTTTTTAGGAGCGGAAGCAGTGTGTGCAGCACGTTTTGCACCACAATCCGATAGCCTTCCCCGGTGGGATGGATGCCATCGGGTTGATTAAGCGTCTGATCACCGCCTACTCCTTTCAGAAGAAACGGAATCAGTGGAAGGGAATGAGCCTTCGCCAGGTCTCGATACATCGCTTCAAATGTGGTCGTATACTCTTCCCCGTAGTTCGGCGGCAGCTTCATGCCCGCCAAAATCACCTGCACCCGGGCCTCCTTCAATTGTGTGATCATCGCGTCCAGGTGCGAACGTGTTTCCGGCAGCCCTAGGCCACGCAGTCCGTCATTTCCGCCTAATTCGAGAATCACCAGAAACGGTTTTCCGGCCAGCACCCAGGATACTCGACGGAGTCCGCCAGCCGACGTCTCTCCGCTGACGCCGGCATTGAGCACCTGATAATGAAGGCCGAGTGCATCGAGCTGTTTCTGAAGTTGCGCAGGGTACGTCTGGTCGGGGGAGACTCCCAGGCCGGCGGTCAAACTATCGCCGAATGCGACGATTCTGGGCCGGTTGTCGGATTGTGGAATTGCCGCCGAGGTAGGCGGATCCGGTGCGGGCTTGTCCTCACTCGATGCCTGAGGCCTGGAAAGATCAGCGGGGGTGGGCGAAGAGGGAGACCCGGAGGAAGATTGGTCGCAGCCCACGAGCCCGCTCAAGAGCAGCGCCATGAGGCCGCCTCTGAACAGACATGAGGTGAGTCGGAAAAGGTCGGGGCCGCTCGTCATCTGTACAGTATAATATGAAAACTGTTTTTGAACATGCGGTCGACGGATCACCATGACGATGATTGCCACCCAACATGTGACGATGCAACTGGAAGCCGGAGGCGAGACGGTCACGATTCTCGACAATGTCACCCTGGACATTCCAGAGAAGCAAACCGTGGCAATTGTCGGGCCGTCCGGGAGCGGCAAGTCTACCCTGCTGGGTTTGATCGCGGGGCTTGATCGGCCGACATCCGGAGCCATCTGGCTCAACGGACGTGAAATTACGGGACTTGGCGAAAAGGCGATGGCGCGTCTGCGCCTGGCCAACGTCGGGTATATCTTTCAGTCCTTTCACCTGATTCCGACGTTGACTGCGTTGGAGAACGTGTCGATTCCGCTGGAGCTGGCAGGCGACCGTGATGCCCGCCAACGGGCCCTCGAATTGTTGCAGGCGGTGGGGTTAGGGCACCGGGTCTCGCACTATCCGGTTCAGCTCTCCGGAGGGGAACAGCAGCGGGTTGCCGTCGCGCGTGCGTTTGCCTGCCGGCCACCGATCCTATTGGCCGATGAGCCGACCGGGAACTTGGATTCTCATACGGGGCAGCAGGTGATCCAGCTCATCATGGCATTGCACCGGGATGCCGGCACCACCCTGGTTCTGGTCACGCACGATCTGCAATTGGCTGCTTCGATGGAGCGGGTCATTACCCTGCGAGATGGCCGGATTGGGTCTGATCAGCTCACCTCATCTCACTACCACGAGGCCGGCGACCAGATATGATGCCGTTCTGGCTCATCCTGGCCTGGCGGGAATTGCGGTCGTCCTGGCGGCATTTTGTGTATTTTCTCGCCTGCATCGCACTCGGCGTCGGGGCGGTGCTCGGGGTGTCGCTCTTTTCGACCAATGTGGAGCGCGCAGTTCTCAGAGAGGCGCGCGGGTTGCTCGGGGGCGATCTGGAAATCCGGCTGTCCAGACCTCTAGGCGGGCCGGGCTCCGCCGTGCTGACGGATCTTGCGTCGCGCGGGATCGTGGCCACGCGTGTGACTGAACTGGTCGCGATGGTGGCGCGAGTTGATCGGGCCCAAGGCAGAATTGACGTCAGCCAGCTTGTCGAGTTGAAAGCGATCGAAGCACGGTACCCCTTGTATGGCGTGGTGCGGGTGGACCCGGATCGGCCATTGACCGAATTGCTTCACCTTGCAGGTGAGCGCTGTGGAGATATGTGCCATGGAGCGGTGGTCCAGGAAGCGTTGCTGATCCGGCTGGGCCTGGTCGTGGGCGACGCGATCAGGATTGGGCAGGCTTCATTCCGGATCACGGGCGTGATTCATACGGAGCCGGATCGCATGGCCAACATGTTCAGCCTCGGCCCGCGCGTGCTGGTTTCGCAGGAAGGGCTGGCAGCAGCCGATCTCATCAAGCCGGGGAGCCGATTGCGCGAACGGCATCTGTTGAAACTTCCCTCTTCCGTGGCGCTATCCCCGCTTGTCCACGAGCTTCGGGGACGTCTCGCGGCCGACTCCGCGCGCGTGTCTTCGTATCGGGATGCTCAACCACAGCTCAAGCAGTTTCTCGATCAATTGGCGCGGTATCTCGGGCTCGTCGGGCTGACGGCACTGTTTGTCGGAGGGATCGGCGTGGCGCTGTCGATTCACGCTTTCGTCCGGGAAAAGCTTCCCTCTATTGCCGTTCTCAAGACTGTGGGGGCGGATACCCAAACCATCATCTATTCCTATCTAGGCCAAGCCGTCGGCTTAGGCCTGTTGGGCAGCGTGGCGGGGATCGGCATTGGGGTCGCCTTGCAAGCGGTCCTTCCGCAGGCGGTGTCCACCTTGCTGGCGACAGACGTGCTCCAGCAAGTCGAGTTTACCTCCGTACTCTCCTTCGCGGCAGTGGCGCCGCTTGGGAAAGGCCTGGGCCTGGGCGTACTGACGACGCTGTTATTCAGCCTGTGGCCTCTGCTGACTATTCGGGACATCAAGCCGGCGGCCATCTTCAGGCGTGACGTGGAACGCGCAGGCGCCTCGCTGGTGCGACGCGAGAGATCCTGGTGGAGACGCGCAGTACGTTTGATGACGGCGGATCCTCTTCGAACCGTTACGGCGGTAGGAATCGGGATCGGACTGGCAGGGCTCTCTATGTGGCAGGCTGGATCGCTGGCGATCGGAAGCCTGTTTATCGGCGGGTTGCTGGTAGCCATAGTGAGCTTGGCCGCGGCGGCCCAGGCGCTCCTGCGCGGATTGCGAGCATTGCCGGCGCCGGGGGCGTTGTCCTTGCGACAGGCGCTCAGCAACCTTCAGCGTCCGGGCGGACACACCCTGGGGGTGATGGTGTCCATCGGCGTCGGCGTGATGGTGATTCTGGCCATCGCGTTACTTCAACATGCGCTCGTGCGGCAGGTGGGAGAAAACCGTCCGTCCGATTCGCCGACCTTCTTTTTTATCGACATTCAACCCGATCAGACGAAGGCTTTTGGCGAGCTGGTTCATCGACGCACCGGCGATCTCGCTCCTTACCTGACTCCGTTGGTGCGGTCGCGGATCCATGCCATCAACGGGAGAACGGTCAGCGACGAGCGCGAGTCCCAGCAGGAGGAGCCGCCTACCCAATCGAAGGATGAGAAACGCAAGAGCTGGTACGCGAATCGCGAATATGTGCTGACGTTTCTCGATCACGTGCCCAAGGATAATACGATTGTGAAAGGCGCCTGGTGGAAGCCGGGGCAGGTGTTTTCGAGGCCGCAGGTGTCTGTCGAAGAGGAAGCCGCCAAAAGTCTCGATCTCGACATCGGCAGCCTGCTGGATCTCAACATTCAAGGGACCATTCTGCAAGCCGAGGTGAGCAGCATCAGAAAAGTCGAGTGGGGGAACTTCTCAACCAATTTCTACATGATCTTCTCGCCCGGCTCGCTCGATGCGGCGCCGATGACGTACGTCGCCACGGTTCGGGTGGCTCCCCAGGACGAAGTCGCCCTTCAGTCGGCCGTGGTCGCGGCGTTTCCCAATGTCACGGCCATCAACATCGGCGAAGTCTTGAGCAGCTTTGCGCGCGTGCTCGATCGTCTGTCGCTGGCGATTCGCGGCGTTGCGCTGTTTTGCCTGATGGCCGGAGCGCTGGTGATGGCGGCGGCGCTGGCGGCCACGCGGTATCAACGGTTGTATGAGGCGGTGATCCTCAAAGCGCTTGGCGCAACCCGCGGGTTGATTGCGCGGTCGTTTGCGGCCGAATATGCTGTGCTGGGATGTGTGGCGGGGGTGATCGGCGTCGCCCTGGCCAGTCTGTTCGCCTGGGCGATCTTACGCTATATCCTGGAATTGCCCTGGGCGTTGGAATTGCCCTTGCTCGGCATCGGATTGGCCTGTACCGTTCTGCTGACGCTCCTCGTCGGATTCCTCAGCACCTACCGCATTCTCGGCCAGCCCCCCTTAACCGTGCTTCGGCACGAATGACGCGAGAGACGATTTCGATCCTGTCAGGTCATCTTGCGAGCCAACACGGCGCGAATCGCCTCGCGATCGCGTGTACGAAACTCGACAGCGATCCGCAGTTGTTCTAAGTACTGCTCCAGCGTCTTTCCGCCGAGGTCAATCTTGCGGGACGCAAAAAAGTCCCGGACGTCCCGTTCCAATTCAGGGGTTGAGAGGCCGGTGATCCCTCCGCACATTCTCCGCAACCCGCTTTTGGGAAACAGCTTATCCATCCGCTCCCAATTGGTCTTCACAAATTCCCAGGCCTTGTCGCGGATGTACACATTGTGGAGAAGGCTGCTGACCAGGAACGGCGCATCCTGAGTGCGGATCTCGTCGGTCAAGGTTTTCGCCAGCGTCCGCTCCAGCAGGTCGGGTGCTCGGAACGCGGCAAGAGAAAAAAGATAGCGGCGTTCTTCTTGCGGGGTGGCTGCGTGACGGAACCGGCCGGCAAATTCTTCATAGCGAGCCGCATCACCGGTAAAGGCCAGGATGGAGACCAGGGCTGGAATCACGTTGGGGTCGATGGGCCGCGACTGCTGCTGAAGGGCTGTGTAGGCGTCATGCGCTTGAGCTTGCACGCTCTCGTCGCGTCCCAGCGTGCCTAGCGCGCGAATGATGTCGCCGCGCAATTCTTTGACGAGATCACGCTCGTCGGCGCGCGGCGTCCATCCGAGATGCTGAAACAAGGGCGCGACCCGGTCGCGTACCAACGCAGCCAGCAACGGTCGATCGTCTTCGGCCAGGAGATGATTGATCGTGGAGAATGACCCCAACATGACGGCCCAGACATGGGGGTCCTCTTCCCCGCGGAAATGTTCGGTCAAGGCGAGGTAGTCGGCCGACGAGACCATGCCGGCCAGGGTGGCGGCCCAGGTATCATTCAAGAGATTGAATCGTTCCACCGGAGCCAGATGGTTCAGGCCGTCCTTCTGCAGGCCGCTGAGTAAATCGGCGCTGTATCGAACGCGGTAAAACCCGTGTCCCCCTTCGTTAGCCAGCACCGAGGTCCAGCCTTCGGGCAGGGAGATGCGATTCTCCCGATCACTGAGCAGAATGCGTCTGGTTTCAGTGCCTCGCGCCGTGGTGATGCGCAATTGAACCGGAACCTGCCAGCGTGGCGCCGCCGCCTCGGCTGGTGTCGTGGAGGAGTGTTGGGCATAGGTGAACCGGCGTTGTGTCAGCGTCAGCGTGGAGGGCGCCTCGACAGCCAGCGAGAGCAAGGGATAGCCGGGCGAGAATATCCATTCGTTCATGAGGGCCGGGACATCCTGTTTGGAGGCTTGTCCAAGGGAGACCCAAAGGTCGGTGGTCTCGGCATTTCCATAGGCATGCGCCGTCAGGTAGTGGCGTACGCCGTCCCTGAACACTGTCGGGCCGATATGCTGTTCCAGCATGCGAAGGACTGAGGCGCCTTTCTCGTACGTCAGCACGTCGAACATGGCTTCGGCTTCCTTCGGCGCGCGCACGGGAAATTCAATGGGTCGCGTGCTCAGTAATCCATCCACCGAGAGGGCGGCGGCGCGTGCCATGCCAAAGGCCGTCCAGCGTTCCCATTCCGGCTTCCAGGCATCGACCACCAGCATTTCCATGAATGTGGCGAAGGCTTCGTTGAGCCAGAGCCCGTTCCACCAGGCCATGGTGACTAAGTCACCGAACCACATGTGCGCGTTCTCATGGGCGACGACATCCGCAATACGTCCTTGCTCCGCGTGCGTGGCGGTGCGTTGATCGAGTAATAAGGCGGTTTCCCGAAAGGTGATGGCGCCCAGATTCTCCATCGCGCCGGAGGCGAAATCGGGAATGGCGATCAGGTCAAGTTTGTCGCCCGGATAGGGAATATCGTAGTACTCGGCTAGAAAATTGAGTGAGTAGACGGCGATCTCATGCCCGAATGGGGTCAGGTGTTGCTTGCCCGGCACGGACCACAGGCGAACCGGCGTCTGCCGGGCCATGATCGGGGTTGTCGACACCAGTTCGCCGACGATGAAGGCCACCAGATACGTGGACATCTTCATGGATTCCGCGAACCGCACGATTCGTTTGCCGCCCTCGATCCGGTCGTCGACGATTCGCGTATTCGAGATGGCCGTCAGAGCGGGGTCGATGGCTAAGGTCACGGCGAACACGGCCTTGAACTGCGGCTCGTCCCAACAAGGGAACGCCCGTCGTGCGTCCGTGGCTTCAAACTGCGTGGCGGCGAGGGTATGCGCCATGCCACGGTCATCTTTATACGTGCTGCGATAGAAGCCGCGTAACTTGTCGTTTAATGTGCCGCGAAAGGCGAGGCCTAACCTCCATACGCCCGGTTGGATAGCGGATGGAAAGGTGATGCGGCATCGCTGGTGTTCATCGTCCATCCGCGCAGTTCCGGTGCGGGGAGGTTGTCCCTCACCCGACAATGTCGCGGTCGAGATGTCCAGATCCGTCGCGTTGAGGAGAATCTCGTTGGTGGATTCGGTCACGGTCAGGGTAACCATCTCGTGTCCCGTAAACGAATGTGATTGGAGATCCGGCTCAATCCGCAGGTCATAGTGTGTGGGAATGACGTGGCGCGGGAGGCGGTAAGGATCGGACGCAGGTGAAGGTGGGGTCATCATAGTGTTCTTAGGCTGTCGTTGGTTGTGTGATGGATTCGTTCGGCTCCAGGCTGCCGGCACGAAGAACAGGGACGCCGCTCCCTGCCATGCGCTCAGCCACAGGACCGCATGGGTGGCGGCACGCACGATCAGCGCCGCCGTCTGCCGGCGTGTCACCGGCGGATCGCCGTGCGCCTCGTTCATGACTCCGGGGCATGGGTGATGTCGGCGCCTTGTCCATGGCCGACGATCAGGATGCTGGTCCGCCCGATGAACAGACCGGTTTCAACGATACCGGGAATCTGGTTCAGTTCAATTTCGAGTGCGGCTGGGTCATCGATGTTCGGCATATGCAGATCGAGGATGACATGCCCGGCTTCGGTCTGGAACACGTTCCCATTGTGCTGGCGCAATACGGCCCTGCCCCCTGAGGCCTCTTCGATGTGTCGCGCCGTGCTGCCCCATCCAAACGGCACCACTTCAATGGGCAGGGGAAAGCTGCCGCCGAGCGCCGGCGCGAGTTTCGTGTGGTCGACCATGACGATAAATCGTTTCGCGGCGGCTGCCACGATTTTTTCCTTCAGCAGCGCGCCACCGCCGCCTTTCACGAGATTCAATGCGGGATCAACCTGGTCGGCTCCGTCGATCGCAACATCGATCATCCAGGCATTGTCGGATTCGATCAGAGGAATGCCGGATTGTCTCGCGAGGGCGGCCGTGTCGTGAGACGTGGGAACGGCTTGAATCTTGAGCCCCGAGCGCACCCGCTCTCCAAGGGCGATAATGAGATGTTTCGACGTGGTACCGGTTCCCAGCCCGACGACCATGCCGTCATGGACGAATTCAGTCGCCTTCAGCGCCGCGTGGCGCTTTTCCAAATCGAGGTCGCAGGATGTTGTCATAATGAAGGAGACGATGTGAGTTCTGCCGCCACGGAGGCGGCGCCGAGCAGGGCGGTTTTTTCGTTCATCACGACCTTCACCGGAATCTGAGTCATGAGCCGTTTGTAGCGGCCTTTGTTGGTGAAACCGCGCATGAACGAGCCGTCCTGCAGTTTCTTGAGTAGTTTAGGGGCGATGCCTCCCGCGACGTAGACTCCGTCCAGGGTGAGCGCTTTTAGCGCCAGATTGCCCGCTTCTGCCCCATAGATGGATGCGAAGAGATCCAGCGCCTGTGTGGCGATCTCGGCTTGGCCCTTGAGTCCGGCCTCGGCGATTTCGGCTGCCGGATTCCCGGCTTTGATTTTTTCGGCCAGCCAGGTCGGCTCATTTTTCTTCGTGTCACGCACATACTCATAAATCGCATGCAGACCGGGTCCCGACACAATGCGTTCATAGCTGACGTGGAGATAGCTGCCGCGGAGATGTCGAAGCAGCTCGATCTCGCTGTCGCTGTTCGGCGCAAAATCGGTATGTCCGCCTTCCGACGGCATGGGATGGTAGCGGCTTCCATCCCAGTAGAGAAGACATTCCCCGAGCCCGGTTCCTGCCGCGATGAGGGCAAGGGCCTGTTTTTTCTTGGGCGGGGCGCCCGTGTTCAGCGCCACGACTTCATCGGCAGTGAGATGGAGGAGGCCATGAGCGGTGGCTTCCAGATCGTTCAAGAGGCGCACGCGGGGGATGACGAATCGTTCGGCCAGGGCGGCTCCGTCAATGAACCAGGGCAGATTGGTCGTTCGGCAACGGTTGTCGATCACCGGTCCAGCCACGCCCAAACAGGCTGCCGTTAATGTGATCGGTTCGGGAGCGGTTTCGACGGTTTCTGTCGTCGCATCGCGGTCTAGATCGACGGGCTCGTCTACAAGCGCGCCCTCTGCCGCCGGTTTGGGGGGCGGGGTGCTGAGGAATTCGTCGATGATCTCCTCGAGGGTTTTATAGTCCGCACTGTGGAAGCTGTCTTCGCGGACGGGTTCGACACGTCCGGTGGTCCACTCATAGAGTGCCAAATTGGTTTTCGTCCCGCCGATATCGCCTGCCAGAATCATGGTTCCCCTTAGGATGATAACCCGTCTGTCGCCGCAGCCATTTCGGACGCCGCGGCGCGGTCAAGATACCACACCAGTCGTCCCGCCTCAGGACGCACACGCGCTGCCGGATAAGAATCAGAGGCGTCGGCACGATTCTCGAGGATGCGACGTACGACGTTGGCCTTATTCACTCCGGTCACGAGGAACAGTATCACACTCGCATGATTGATCACACCTAGGGTCAGGGTGATGCGGGATCGCGTGCCTTGCGGGGATAGGCCGGGCGTGACCCAGCGGGTCTGTTCCGTGAGAGCCGGCGTGCCCGGGAAGAGCGAGGCTGTGTGACCATCCTCCCCCATGCCCAGGAGAACCAGGTCCAGCACCGGCCATTGTCCGGGTGTGGTGGCCGTCAGGCGCCGCAATAGGTCTTCGTACTGAATCGCCGCGGCATCCGGCAGGACTTCCCCGCGCATCCGATGGATGTGCGCTGATGGAATATTCAGCGGTGTGAACAACAGAGTATTGGCCAGGGCAAAGTTGCTGTCGTGGTGCGTAGGGGGAACCGCGCGCTCATCACCGAAGAGGAAGTGCACCTTGCTCCAGTCGAGACGTGTTGCGAATTCCTGGCTCGTCAGGACTGTGTAGAGCGCCTTCGGAGTGGAGCCTCCGGAAAGAGCCACGAGAAACCGCGTACGTTCCCTGATCGCTTGTTGCCCCACGGCTACGAAGAGTGTTGCTGCGGCGTGGACGAGTGCGTGCGCATCCGCGAAGATGTGATGTGCCGGTGTTTGTGTCATCTCAACGGCGGGTGCGACGAGTTCCAGTCGTCCGTTTCTTAGGAACGGATTTCCGGCGCGTAGCCTTGGCTGGTGTGAGGAGGGTCACAAGGCTGCGGACGGTCCGTGCGGGATTCGGTCCAAGAGCAATCCGGACGGCCGGGCGCTGGTGCGTGTGCAGCGATTGCAAATCACCGATGGCCTGAGCTTGAGCCAGGGTGCCGAACGAATAGAATTTTTCCGGGACTGCGAGATCCGGCTTCATCGTATCGACCAACTGGAGAAACAGTCCGGTGTTCGGTCCGCCCTTGTGAAGTTGTCCCGTCGAATGGAGATAGCGAGGGCCATATCCTGCCGTCGTAGCCAGGTGGTATCGCACCATGAGCGCCTTGCGTAGTGCTCGCAATGCCGCTTCCATCTGAGGTGTGGGAGTGGTGTAGGCCAGAATGGCCACGTACCGATTCGGCGTCGTCTGTTCGAGCAACTGCGTCAAGGCCTGTTTCGGTGTCAGCACCGCAAGGGTGGGTAATTTCCCCTGGGTTTCCACTTCTTTCAAGACGCGGCCCGTGTTGTCTTTGCTTTCCTGTACATTCGGTTGGTCGAATGGATGAATGCCGAGTGCATGGCCGGCGATGGCCGTGGCGAACTCCCACCGGAAAAACTCGCCACCCAGATCGTAGCGATCCTTCAGGTGTAAGGAATAAACGGGATGTCCTGCTCGCTGTAGAGCGGTAACAGTTCGATCCAGGGAAGCATTGCGATCGCCTCTCAGCCGCAGCGAGACAAATACCCGATCGGACCCATAAGCGGTCGGTGATGCGAGCGGTTCTCCTGCCACGGGGATAAGTCCGGTCCCTTCCTTTCCCGTGCTTTCGGCAAGCAATTGCTCCACCCAGAGTCCGAATGAGGTCAGCGCAGGTGAGGTGAGAAGGGTGACCTTGTCCCGCCCGTTTCGGGCCATGGCTGCCATCATGCCTCCCAGGGCGGCTCCAGGATTCTCTTTCGCCGCCGTATCCCGACAGGCTTCGCGCATGGCCAGTGCGCGAGTGAGGAGTTTTCCCACGTCCAGTCCAAGCAGAGCAGCTGGAACCAGTCCAAAATACGAGAGGACGGAGTAGCGTCCGCCGATGTCCGGCTGGTTGGTGAAGGTGCGCCAAAACCCGCGCTCCCGCGCGAGTTGTTCGAGCCCGGTTCCAGGATCTGTAATGGCGATAAATTGCGCGCCGCCGCGATGCCCTCTTGTCTGATGGACAAGTTCCCAGAAGTGGGCGAAGAGAGACATGACTTCGATCGTTCCGCCGGATTTGCTCGCGACAAGAAACAATGTCCGGGCCGGTTGGATCGCGGTGGTTACCTGCCGTACCCAGCCTGGTACGGTGGAGTCCAAGACCCAGAGTCGAGGCGCGCCCTTCGAAGAGCCGAAGGTGCAGCGCAATACTTCTGGCCCCAGACTGCTGCCTCCCATTCCAAGCAGCACCACGTCGGTCGTGCGAGCCTCCCGAGCGGCCTGAGCAAAGCTTCGCAGATCGGAAAGTCCGTCCTGCATGTGATCGAGGACCATCAGCCACCCCAGTCTGTTGTCGATTTCAGCCGGACTCGGTTTCCAAAGGGTATGGTCTCGTGTCCACAGGCGCTCAATCGCGCGGCTGCTCGCCAGATCATCGAATGTCGTCGCGAGGGTCTGGTCGTCCAGAAAGGATGACACCTTGGGGCGGATCGGCATAACACGCTCTCTTCCATAGGTGGAGGAACGAAGATGCACGTTGACTAAGTCCTATCTTAGGTTCGGGAGTTTGAAAAGGCAAACCGGGAAGGTTGCTGGGATGCTGCGGGAGATGAAGAGTCGGTCTGATGTTGGAAAGGAAGTGCAGAGGCGGCAGAGCTGATAAAGGCGGAGCGTGGCGTACGCTAGGTTTCCTCTTCCTGATCGCCCAGGTCAGCCAGGACAAGCGAGATGGAGTTCTGGGATTCCAACGCGCCGACGATAGTGACCGGTGTCCCCACGGCGACCTGATCAAAAAGCCGGGCAATCTGGGGGTTGTCCAGCACGATACTGCCATACGGTTGATCTGAAATCCCTTGCGCGATGCCGTGAAGCTGAATGAGCCCCGGCATATGGTGGCTTTTGGGGATCAACCCTGCCTTTTGGGCTTCCTCAAATCGACGCCGGTCGTCGATGTTGGGATAGTCGAGAATCAGGGCGCGGAAGTAGGGCGTTTGTCCAGGCCCGCGTTTGCGTTGAATGCGATATTCGCCTTCAGGGGTTGCGCCATCGCCATAGTGCTGCTTTGCCTTGATGCCTCGTGATCCTAATCGAATGGGATAGGTGAGTACTTTGCGACCGTTCTTATACAGCGTGAGGACGCGGTCAGCCTTGCTGACGACAATGGCTTGGGCCCGATGCGTTCGAGACCAGTCGATGGTTCGTTGTGCAGATTCTCGCCAGGCCGCGATAAGATTATCGTCCGCATATCGCCCTAATTCGTTCGTGAGTAATTCGGTTTGGGTAAGCAGAATCTTGCCGGCCTGCTCTGAGGCCATGATCGAATGTTCAAATTGTCCCTGTTCAAGGAACAGCCGGGCCTGTTTGACGTGCATTTCAGTTTCGACCGGATGCTCGCCGAGCACCACACGGCTGCCGATGTCTCCTACCCGGGTGTTGAGGAGTCGGAGCCGTTGTTCGATCCTGGCTAATTTGGTTTCGGCGGTGGTGCGCTGTGCTTGAATGCGGCTATTCACGTTGCTCACAAGCTGCGTGCCCTCGATTTGAAGGGCTTCCAGGTCGGTTTCCAGCTCATTGTCTTCCCAGGGCCACCGGACGATATTTTCTTCGGACTGGATTCGACCCTTTAGCGCAATCCATTGGCGGGAGAACTTGGAATAGTCTTCCGGAGTGACATCGGAGGCTCGAAGTGTCACCAGATCACGGTCGATGCTCTCGATGGCTTCTACCAATTCCTCGGGAACAGTTTCGACGCACCCGCCCACACCCATCGCCAAGAGGCCGACGAGGGTGAAGCTAGAGAAGATGCGGAAGATTTGATGTGGGCGGCTCATAATGGGGATATTCTATATTGTGAATGGCTGATCCCGCGAGTTCTTCTCGTCTTTTGTCCTCAACCCTGCGGTAGCGTTACCGTGTTGTCCCATTGCTGATTGCGCTGCTACTGTGCCGCGTCTTCTTGCCGGCTCCACGTGAATGGCGCTGGTCCCATGAACCCAAAATCTTCCTACGCAATGTAGGTGCCAGGAATTTCATTCTGACCGCGGCCGTTGAATGCCTCGCGAGAACAAATAGTTACGATGAAAGGTTCAGTTGCCGAGCTGGCTATCTGCTGTGGCATCTTTGCCGCAATCGGGCAAGAGTGCCTCAAGAACGGATGACTCTTCTTCCGCATTATTCATGACGGTTCGTCATGCAGTCGCCGCGTCACGTTGCGAGACCGGCGCGGAGCCGGGAGGGCCCGTGGCGTACTCGTGCAGGACGGTGAGGGGCTGAGGCGCGAGCCCGCCGGCCCGTCGCAGCAGAAGTGCCCGTGAATAAGGCGGGTTGGGTGTCTGTGCATCGGGAGAAAGTGCAAGGTGTATGCGGTTTGGATTTCATTTGCTTAATTTCGCGGCCCAGACCCGGTTGTAGATTGATTGACAGCCTTACATTGCGCCCCTATAATGCGGCCTCTTCATTGAAAAATGATCTTTCGGGAAGGAGTGCGCCATGTCGTTCACGTTTAAGCAACCTTCGAATCTCAAGCGCAAGCGGGAGCATGGATTTCGGAAGCGCATGAGCACGAAGAACGGCCGCAAAGTTATCGCTCGTCGCAGAGCCAAGGGCCGCGCTCGCCTCACCGTCTGATTCTTTCCTGCCGCTAGGCAATCTGCATGTAGGCAAACATCCAGGTGGTGGGTGGTCACCGTGGGTGAGTACTGTCGTCTTAGCCTGGTCGTGGAAGAACAAGGGCGACACCTAGGGCGGTACGCCGCTTCCGGTTGGGAAGGCGCGGTCGACCCTGGTCACCCGTAGACAGGTCGGTTATGACGGCAGGACGGGCGTCTGCGCCGTTTTTCTTGAAACGGAGCCGGGATATCCAGCTCGTTAAGAAAAATGGACGACGTGTTTCAACAGGATTGTTCAATCTCCAAATTTGTCCGGGTATGATGCCTCAGGATGCCATGATGGGGATTGTCATCGGGAGACGGTTTGGAACGGCGGTGCGTCGGAACAGGGCGAAGCGTCTGTTTCGGGAATTGGGCCGCGCAGTTCGGCCGTCTTTGGTATCGGGGCATGCATTTCTTGTATTTCCGAAGCGAGATTGCCTGAATTTGCCGTTCGTGGACCTGCAAAGCGTATGGCGCAGCACATTGCAAAGACAGCGGTTAGCCCGTTTTGGGGATCCCTCGTCGTGAGGTATTTGTGTATCGGCCTCCTGTCGGTCTATCGAGCCTGTCTGTCGCCGATGCTGGGTCCTGCGTGCCGCTTTCACCCGACCTGTTCAGTCTATGCTCAAGACGCCATCGAACGATATGGACTGTTCAAGGGAGGAGTCATGGCTGGGCGACGGCTCCTGAAATGTCACCCATTCCATCCCGGCGGAGTGGATCCGGTACGGTGATCGCTGTGACAACAACCACTCATTCTTTACTTAGTACGTAACGTTCATGGAAAAACGCGTCGTTGTTTTCCTCATCATCTCTCTGGCCGTCGTTATCGGCTATGACTATCTGCTCAAAGGCATGGGGCTGCTTCCGCCGTCGGAACCTGTACAAGTCGCGACCACGGCAAATACCCCAGTCGCCGAAAACAAGTCGGCGGGATCCGAGAAGGCCTCAACCCAGACTGCGAGTCCTGTGTCTTCCGCTTCTACCAGTTCCAATTCCCAGCCTGCGGCATCCGAGGGCGTGACGGGACCGACAACAGAAGAACAGACGATCGAAGTAGATACAGAGTTGTTTCGGGCCAAGTTGAGCAACCGCGGGGGAGTGATCAAGTCCTGGGAGTTGAAGCGGTATACCACCGCAACCGAGCAGGGGCCTGTGCCGGTGCAGCTGGTATACGCGGGAGGGCGCTTCAAGGGGCCTCTCAGTCTGGTCACCAACGATCAGTCGTTTACCTCCGACGTCGGTTCTGCCCTCTACCAGGTGACTCAGGACTTCTCTCGTCTAGATAGTGCCCATCCTACCGGTCACCTCATATTCCGGTATCACGACGCGCAGCGGAATGTGGACATTGAGAAGGATTTGACCTTCCATCACGAATCGTATGTGGTGGACATTGCGATCCGGACACAAGGTCTGACTACGCCGGTGGACGTGACCCTTGGGACCAATTTTGGCATCGTAGAATGGGGTGAAGGATTTATTGGCCTGATGGGATCGGCGTCCCTAGTCGATGACAAGGTGCTGAAGGAGACGCCTGACGGCGAAGCCGAGCGCAAGGGGGACGTGAAGTGGTCTGCCATTCAGGACAAGTATTTTCTTAGCGTCTTGATGCCGCAGAAGGCTGCGGCGGCTCTTGCGAAAAAAGAAGGGGACAAGCTGGTGTCCGCCGGTGTCCGTTTCCCTGCTCCGACTGCCGGCTCAACGATGGCAATGCAGCTCTATGCCGGTCCCAAAGAGTACGACACCCTCAAAGGATTCAATGCGGGTCTGGAAGACACGATCGACTTCGGCTGGTTTGTTTTTGGCAGCTGGGGACTGGTCAAGGCGGTGGCGAAGCCGATTTTCTATGTTTTGCGCTTTCTCCACGAATTTACGCACAATTATGGGGTCACGATCATTCTCTTGACCATGTTGATCAAGCTGATGTTCGTGCCGTTGCAGTATAAAAGCTACAAGTCGATGAAGCAGATGCAGGTCATTCAACCGAAAGTCCTGGCTGTCCAGAATAAGTTTAAGGATGATCGCGAACGGCTGAACAAGGAATTGATCAAACTATACAAGGATCATCGGGTGAACCCCGTCGGCGGCTGTCTACCGATGGTGCTGCAGATGCCGGTCTTTGTCGCGCTCTTTAATATCCTCTATATGACCATCGATCTTCGGCAAGCGCCGTTCATGCTGTGGATCAAAGATCTCTCGGTGCAGGATCCTTATTACGTGCTGCCCATCATCATGGGCGCCACCATGGTCATTCAGCAAAAGATTACCCCGACCACAATGGACCCGACGCAAGCGAAGATCATGTTGTTCCTGCCGGTCTTCATGACCTTCCTGTTCGTGAACTTCCCGGCGGGCTTAGTGTTGTACTGGTTGACGAACAATACACTCACGATTACTCAGCAGGTCGTGACCGAGCGGTTGTTCGGGAAGAAGTGGCAAGCGCCTTCGGAGGACGTTGCGGCTGCTGCCATTGAAGAGTCAAAAGAACAGAAAAGTAACGGTAAGCGGCGAAGCACCTCCTCCGCCGAATAATACCACCTCACCGGGTGCGTCATGCTTGGCGCGCTAGACGATACCATCTGTGCCATCGCCACACCTCCCGGCGAAGGAGGGGTCGGCATACTCCGCATTAGCGGCCATCGCGCTCTCGAAGTGGCCTCTCAGGTTGTGCGTCTCCGATCGGGTAAATCGCTTCACGCTCTTCGTACGCATCAGCTGACGCTCGCCGACCTCCGTGCACGCGATACGAACCCGCCTGCTGCCGCCACGCAAGACGTGCGTGAGCCCGATTTTATCGATGAAGCGCTCGTTGTCGTGATGAAAGGCCCGCATTCCTTCACCGGGGAGGATGTCGTGGAAGTGCAATGCCATGGTGGTCCGGTCATTCTGGAGCAGGTGTGCCGGGGATTACTCTCGGCGGGTGCGAGGCTTGCGGACCCGGGTGAATTTACGAAACGGGCTTTTCTGAACGGGCGTCTCGATCTTGCGCAAGCGGAAGCGGTGCTCGACACCATTCGCGCGAAGACCGCACGCAGCCTGACCCTTGCCCAGTCCCAGCGACGGGGCGAGTTGTCTCGTCACGTGGAGGAGATCCGCTCCGGGCTGGTTGTCGCGCTGGCGCACGTCGAAGCCGCCTTGGATTTTGCAGAGGAAGATATTTCGTTTGTCCGCCAGGACGAATTGATGCGGCTGCTCGATGCCACCCTGCATAAGCTACGGCATTTGGTTCGATCGGGACGTGACGGCCGTATCTGGAGAGAAGGGGCAGTGGTGGCTATCCTGGGACGTCCAAATGTCGGGAAGTCCAGTTTGATGAACGCCCTGTTGCAGAGCGATCGGGCCATTGTGACTCCTATTCCCGGCACGACCCGGGATCTGCTGGAAGAACTGGTCAGCATCGATGGCATTCCCGTGCGATTGGTCGATACGGCAGGAATCCGCATAACAGACGATCCGATAGAAGTCGAAGGCATCCGCCGTAGCCGACTGGCCTGGGCAGACGCCGATCTTGCGCTGATACTCCTGGACGGGTCCCAACCCTTGTCGGAAAGCGATCGTGCCCTCCTTGCTCAGCCGGAATCCGAGCGTGCGCTGCTGGTCGTCAATAAATGCGACTTGCCGCGTCAATTGTTGAGAGAGGATCTCGGGCGGGCCTATTCTGGCCATGGCGATGTTTTCGAGATTTCCGCCACGTTGCGGATCGGGCTGGACGAATTGCGAGAGGCCATTCGCAGCCGGCTGCTACCGGGCAGTTTGGAGTCGAACGACGGTGTGCTGGTCACGAACCTTCGCCACGCGGCCGCGCTTGAACGGGCGCTGCAAGGAGTCGATCAGGCCCGGCAGTCCGTCGAGGCCGGCCGTGCCGGGGAATTGGTCGCGATGGATCTCCGTACCGCGGCAGATGCCTTAGGAGAAATTACGGGCATCATTACGACCGATGAGATTCTGGAGCGTATTTTTGCCGAGTTTTGTATCGGGAAATGAAAGGATGTCGGCATGAGTGAGCAGTGCGACGTGATCGTGGTCGGGGGGGGGCATGCGGGCTGTGAAGCGGCCCTGGCGGCGGCTCGCATGGGCGCGCGTACGTTGTTGCTCACCATGGATCCCGAGCGGATTGCCCAAATGTCCTGTAATCCCGCGATCGGAGGAATTGCCAAGGGGCATCTTGTGAAAGAGATTGATGCCTTGGGTGGAGAAATGGGCCGAAATACGGACCAGGCGGGAATCCAATTCCGGATGATCAACACGAGCAAAGGGCCCGCCGTTCGTGCCTTGCGCGCGCAGTGCGATAAAAGGATATATCGCCAGGTGATGCAGGAGACACTTCGCGCACAACCGGGCCTTTCCATCAGAGGCGGGACCGTTGATCGGATTCTCACGCAGGCCGGAGCCGTGACCGGCATTGTGACCGATTCGGGCAATCACATTCCGGCTCGTGCGGTGGTGCTCACGTCAGGCACTTTTTTAAAAGGTCTCATCCACATCGGTCTGAGTCACTTTCCGGCGGGAAGGGCCGGAGAGGCGTCCGCTGAACACCTGTCTGATTGCATGCGGGATTTCGGATTTGAGATCGGCCGCCTGAAAACGGGGACTCCACCCAGGCTGGACCGCGATACCATCGATTTTTCCGTCATGGAGCTCCAGCCCGGTGACGATCCGCCCCCGCCCTTTTCTTACCGCACCAGTCGAATCCCGTTGCCACAGGTCCCGTGTCATTTGACGCATACGAACTCGCAAACACATGATATTATTGCTAAAAATATCGATAGATCGCCATTGTTCAGCGGAGTCATTGATAGTGTTGGCCCTCGCTATTGCCCGTCGATTGAAGACAAAGTCGTCAAATTTGCCGATAAGGACCGACATCAAATTTTCGTCGAGCCGGAAGGACTGGATACCAACGAATTCTACCCGAATGGCATTTCGACCAGTTTGCCCGTAGATGTGCAAACAGCCATGCTGAAAACCATCCCCGGACTGGATCGGGCGAAAATCTTAAAGCCGGGCTATGCGGTGGAATACGATTATTTCCCACCTCGCCAACTCCATAATTCCTTGGAGACGAAACTCGTTCAGGGGCTGTACCATGCGGGTCAGATCAACGGGACATCTGGCTATGAAGAAGCAGGGGCGCAGGGAATCATGGCCGGCATCAACGCAGCCTTAAAGCTGCGAGGCGAGGCCCCACTCGTGCTCGATCGGTCGCAAGCCTACATTGGCGTACTCATTGATGACTTGATCACCAAAGATGCGAGAGAGCCCTACCGCATGTTTACCTCGCGCGCGGAATATCGGCTGGTGCTGCGCCACGACAATGCGGATCTTCGCCTTATGGATATCGGGCATCGCATCGGACTCGTTCCGGATTGGATTCACCGAAAATTCCAGGATAAACGCTCCGCTATTGAGCGCGAAGTTCAGCGACTCAAGGATACAAGGCCGAAGTTGACTCCGGAAGTCAGGCGGTTACTCGAAGAGTTCGAGATAGGGGCCGTCACTCCAACGCAAACGTTGGCCGAAATTCTCCGGCGCCAGGAGTTGACCTACGAAAAGATTGCTTCAGTGTTCGGAGGATCTGAGGTTGAGGATCCGGAGATTAGGGATGCCATTCAGCTCGAAGTGAAGTATGAGGGGTATATCAAGCGACAGCAGCAGCAGATTCAACGATCGCAAAAATTCGAACATCGTCTGATCCCTGGGGGCTTTGACTATGACGCTGTTTCCGGGTTTTCGGCCGAAGTAAGGGAAAAGCTCAAGCGTGTACAGCCGGCCTCTGTTGGACAAGCCTCGAGAATTTCCGGCGTGACCCCTGCTGCAATTTCTCTCTTGCTGGTGGCAATTGAACGCCATAGGCGGCAGCCCGTCGCCGGCGATTGATTTGCGCCAGGGGGATTTCTATTTTCGTCAGTCTCATATCACGTCGCTGAAGAACATTCTTGACCGCTGGTTGTGTTTCGCGTAATTGTTCCACGTGGAACACGACGCATTTCAGTTCGAAGAATCCTTTCGAAGATTCGCCTCAGATCTCGCTATTCCCTTTCCTGATTCCTGCCTGCCTCTTTTTTTGAATTATTTCTGTGAGCTCAAAAAGTGGAATAGGGCGATCAATCTCACGTCCATCGACGATGATCTTGAGATCCTCGCGAAGCATTTTATCGATTCCATTGCTGGCGTTAAAGTCATTGATAGTATGAATAAAAGTGAAATGTTGGATGTTGGGGCTGGTGCCGGCTTTCCAGGTCTGCCGCTTAAACTCGTTGCGCCGGATTTAGTGGTGGAACTGCTCGAGCCGAGTGAGAAAAAGGGGGCATTTTTGAGGTATGTCGTCGGTTCTCTAGGTTTGCAGCAGGTGACGATTGCCGCCACCAAGTTAGAGCCGTATGCAGCGCGCGCCAATCGGCGGACATTCGATTACATCGTGGTGCGGGCGTTCAAGGTCGATGAGAGGGGGCAGTTGCTCTCCGAACTCCTCAAACCAGGCGGCAAAGTGATTTTGTACCGCGCTGAACCGGTTCCAACGGGTCTTAGCCTTGCTGGTCTTGCTTTGGCGGAGGAAGTCGAGTATGAGCTTCCATCCGGGTATGGGCATCGCGTGCTTTCGGTATTCTCAAAATGATGGGGCGAAGTCGATGTTCCACGTGGAACATCGGAGTCAATTGGCTGCGCGAGGGGGTTGGATACTTACATGGCTCGAATTATTGCTGTTGCAAATCAAAAAGGTGGAGTAGGAAAAACAACCACCTCAGTGAATCTTGCGGCAGCCTTGGCAATTGAAGGTGGATCGGTCCTGCTCATTGATATTGACCCCCAAGGAAACGCGACCAGCGGTCTTGGTGTGGATGCCATGTCGCTGGGAAAAACGATCTACAATGCCCTGATTGTTCAAGAAAGTATTAGTTCTCTTGCCATGCAGACTGCGGTGAATGGTTTGTCATTGGTCCCGGCAAATTCCCACCTGGCCGGCGCTGAAGTTGAGCTGGTGAACATGGAGGGCAGAGAGCAGCGGCTCAAGGAAGCCTTGGCCGAAGTTGCTGATCGCTATGATACTATTTTTCTGGATTGCCCGCCTGCCCTCGGCCTTCTCACCATCAACGCAATGGTGGCTGCCCACTCCGTGCTTATTCCCGTGCAGTGCGAATATTACGCCATGGAAGGGCTCGGACGACTCATGGAGAGCATCAGTCGTCTCAAGCAGTCGCTGAATCCGAATTTGGAGATTGAGGGCATCGTGCTGACGATGTATGACGCGCGCAATTCGCTTGCACGCCAAGTTGTTGAGCAAATACGAGGCCATTTCGGCGAATCGGTGTATCACACGATGATTCCTCGTAACGTCACGTTGGCGGAGGCCCCGAGTTACGGCCGTCCGGCGTTGCTCTACAACATGGCATCATCCGGCGCCCAAGCCTATCTTTCCCTAGCCAAGGAGTTTGTGGTCCATGGAGAAAAAAGCCCTCGGTAGAGGTCTCGACGCTCTGTTGCCGACCGGTCGCAGCACGGCCGATCCCGAGCGGGGAGATGTTCAGGAGTTGCGGTTGGAGGCCGTGGTCCCTAATCGCTTTCAGCCAAGGCAGCAATTCTCCGAGGTCGAGCTGGCTGAGCTGACGGCTTCGCTCAAGCAGAATGGCCTGCTGCAACCCATTCTGGTGCGCAGGAAGGGCGACGGCATGTATGAATTGATCGCGGGAGAGCGTCGCCTGAGAGCTGCTAAGTTGGCGGGAATGCAGAAGATTCCGGCTCTGATCCGAAATGTGTCCGATCAGGAGTCCATGGTGCTGGCGCTGGTAGAGAATCTTCAGCGTGATGATCTGAACCCCATGGAGACCGCGCGGGCATATCAGCGCATGCTGAATGAATTCAGCCTCACGCAGGAGGCGATTGCGCAAAAGGTAGCCTGCGACCGGTCGTCGGTCGCGAATATGTTGCGATTGACGTCGCTTCCCGTCGAAGTGCAACACATGATCGAGGCAGACCAATTATCTACAGGGCACGCCAAAGTGATCCTTGGCCTAATGACGCCGGCTGCGCAAATCAGTTTGGCAACACAGATCGTGAGCGGGCAACTGTCGGTGCGGGAGGCCGAGCGGTTGGTCCAGGATCACGCCGAGGCAAAAAAGACGGGGAAGCGTCCAATGCGGGCGCCGTTACGTTCCGATCTCGAAGAGCGGCTGCAGAAACGCCTTGGCACCAGGGTGGATGTTCAGAAAGGCCGACGCGGCGGCAAGATCATCATTCACTATTTCTCTCCGGAGGAATTGGACGGGGTAGTCGAACGGTTGCTCAACGGTTAGCAGCGGCAATTTCAGGGCAGATTTTTGCGGTTTGACCGGAGTACAATGCCGACGGAATCTCTATGAGCCATCGATCGGAACGGTAAACATTGCCGGTCGGCCGTGAAGCGTGTGGTTATTTGTTTGGAGGGATGAACCATGTGGATTAAGGACAAACCAGAAGGAAAACGACAAGCCGGACAAAGCGAGGGAAGTGAAATGGAAAATTTAGAATCTGCGGCACCCCGCGAAGGGAACGAAGAGATCAATGCCTTTGTCGGGAAGGGCGTGAGCTTTAAGGGCGTCATTTCCTACAACGGCACGGTGCGTATCGACGGCAACCTGGACGGGGAGATTCATACCGAGGGAGTCCTGTTGGTCGGTGAGGACGCGGTCCTCACGGCGAAAATCACGGCCGGCACGGTGGTATGCAAGGGAAAGATTACCGGCGACATCAGTGCGCGCGAGAAGGTGAAGTTGCGCGCGCCCGCGGTGGTGAACGCCGGCGTCAAGGCTCCGTTGCTGGCGATGGAAGAGGGTGTTGTGTTCAATGGTACATTGGAGATGAGTCAGACTGGAACCCGCGAACCGCAAGGGACTTCGCGCGGACAGGGCGTCAAGCTCGTCAACAGCTAGTCCGGTTCGATCACGAAGTCGTTGGACAGAGTGCCGCCGGCCTTCCGTGCCGGAAGTCGGCATCACTAGAGTTCCATTTCAGTCCGCGCCACGGCCGGTCACCGTCGTGGGGTGCGTGAAGGAGGACGCTGATGTGGGGTGAGACCAAAAAGCAGTCCGTCGCGGAATCCGATAAGTTTACGTTTCTCGGGAAGGGAACGAGTTTTAAAGGCATCGTCACCTTTGACGGAACCGTTCGTATCGATGGCCGCGTCGAGGGGGAGGTTCACACGGGTGGCGCGGTGATCGTCGGGGAAAGCGCCGTGATCAAAGGCGTGATCGCCGCCGGGTCCGTGGAAATCAGCGGACGCGTGAAGGGCTCGATTACTGCCCAGCAGAAGGTGGAAATTCAAAAGCCCGGGATTCTCATCGGGGACATCCAGAGTCCCGTGATCACGATCGAGGAAGGCGCGCATTTTCACGGTATGAGTAATATGGGCGCTGAGAAGTGGTCGGAGGATGAGTCTTCCGAATTCGGTTCTCCGCAGGATCCGGGCGTGCGCGACCTCGTCGCCCATCGCGGCAAAGTCAAAACCCAAGAGCCGTAAGTGCCCGGCTCATTGTTCTCCCGGTATCAGTTATGACACGTCAGACAGTGCTGCTAGGTATGAGCGGCGGAGTGGATAGCTCCGTCGCTGCCTCCTTGCTCGTCCAGCAAGGGTATGAAGTCCACGGCGTCACCCTCCAGGTGTGGGAGCATGAAGACGAGCAGGCCGCGGTTTCCAAGCGCTGGGAAGAGCGCGGCTGCTGCAAGATCGGGATTGCGAAGTTTGTCGCGGAGCGCCTGCGCATTTCCTATGAGGTTGTCGATCGCCGCGAGGTATTTCAGCAGGGCGTCATCGATGATTTTGTCGCGGGGTATGCCGCCGGTACTACTCCCAATCCCTGTGTGCGGTGCAACGAGCGGGTGAAACTCCGTTCCCTCTATGCCTTGGCGCAGGAGCGGGGCATGGACTACGTGGCGACCGGGCATTACGCGCGCGTGCAGCAGGCGGGGGGGCAATGGTCGCTGCACCGGGCTTTCGATGCACGCAAAGACCAGAGCTATTTTCTGTACCGCATTCAGTCGGACTGGCTGCCAAAGCTGTTGTTCCCGGTCGGAGAGATGCAAAAAAGCCACGTGTGGAAGGAAGCGGAATCCCTGGGATTGCCGGTGGAAGAGCTCAAGGAGAGCCAGGAGATTTGTTTTGTGAGCCAGGGCGATTATCGTACGTTCCTCGAGCAGGAACGGCCAGAGCTCAAGCAGCCGGGATCCTTTGTGGGCGTGGATGGTGAAGTGTTGGGCCGGCACGAAGGGATAGCCTTTTACACGCCGGGACAGCGACGCGGATTGGGTATTGCGGTCGGGCAGAGACTGTACGTGCAGAAAGTGATTCCCGAATCAGGCGAGGTGGTGTTGTGCGCAGACGAGCAGCTCGTGCAGTCCGATTGCACTGTGGCGGATCTCAGTCTGTTCGATACGGGTATCGGTCGTCAGCCCGTCGATGTGGAGGTGAAAATCCGGTATGCCACTCCACCGGCCGCCGCGACGCTTCTGCCTTCAGCCGCAGGGGCGCTGCAGATTCAATTTCACCAGCCGCAACGGGCGCTGAGTCCCGGACAGTCAGCGGTCTTTTATCGCGGAGATCGTGTCCTCGGCGGCGGCATCATTCAACGCAGCTAGGCTGTGCCCTTTTCGTTTCAGCCCCCGCGCGAGTCCCTTCTCATGAAGGTGCCCCCGGTCGCCTCTCTTCAACACCGCTTTTCCCAGCCGGTCTGGCGGTCATCTCGCAGCCAGTCATCTCTCTCATGTATGGGATCCTCCTTGACAGTGCCCGCGTTTGAATGCTAACTTGGCGCGCTTTTTGTCGTGCCCACCGCACGCAAGCTTCCTGTTTGATCAAAACACGGTTAACCGTAGCGGATAGGTATTGTGATTAAGACAGCCGTCGCACGTCGATACGCAAAAGCTCTGTTCGAACTTCTTGATAACCCAAGCATCGAGCCGGCCCGCTTGGCCCTGAATGGACTTGGGGAGGCCTTTACGCATTCAGCCGAATTGCGGCATGCCGTGGCCTCTCCTGTGTTCCCTGAAGGCACCAAGCTCAGTGTGCTGATCGAAGTGGCTACCAAGCTTGGATGTCCACCGGTCGTCAAGCGGTTCCTCGATCAGTTGGTAAAAAAGAATCGCGTCAGTTTCCTGCCCGACATCGCCGAGGCCTTTGCTAAGCTGGTAGATGAATCCAAGGGGACGCAGCAAGTGCTCGTGTCATCCGCCAATGCGCTGCCTGCAACCGAGCAGGATCGGATCACCACCCGGTTGCGCGATCTGTTGAAGCGCGATGTCGATGTCACTTTCCATACAGAACCTGAACATGTCGCCGGCCTCCATATCCGCCTGGGCAGCACCGTCGTAGACAGCACGGTCCGGGGCCGACTGAGCGCCATGCAGCGTGTGTTGACCAAGGAGTAGCCATGCAGATCAAGGCAGAAGAGATCAGCTCCATCATTAAAGAGAAGATCAAGGGGTTCGATCAACAAGTCGATGTGAGCCAGACCGGTTCGGTCATTCAGGTCGGAGACGGTATTGCGAAAGTCTACGGACTCGACGGCGCCATGGCCGGAGAAATGCTCGAATTCCCGGGCGGACTGTACGGCATCGCCTTGAACCTTGAAGAAGACAATGTCGGCGCCGTGCTGATGGGCGACGATGTCGGGATCAAGGAAGGTGATCCTGTCAAGCGCACCGGCCGAATTGCCGAAATCCCCGTGGGTGAAGCGCTGGTCGGACGGGTGGTCAACGCCATCGGACAGCCGATCGATGGCAAGGGCCCGATCAACTCCCAACATTCGTCACGCATCGAAGTGGTGGCGCCAGGCGTGAATACCAGGCAGTCCGTGCGGGAACCGTTGCAGACGGGCATCAAGGCCATCGATGCCATGATCCCCATCGGTCGCGGTCAGCGTGAGTTGATCATCGGGGACCGGCAGACCGGAAAGACCGCGATCGCCGTCGACACCATTATCAATCAGAAGGGCCTTGGCGTCTTCTGTATCTACGTTGCCGTTGGCCAGAAACGGTCGACCGTCGCACGCGTGGTGAAGACCCTCGAAGAGAACCATGCCATGGAGTACAGCATGGTCGTGGCGGCTACTGCCAGCGATCCTGCACCGATGCAGTTCTTGGCCCCGTTTGCGGGCGCCGCGATCGGTGAGTATTTCCGCGATAACGGCAAACACGCGCTGATCGTCTACGACGATTTGTCGAAGCACGCCGTTGCCTATCGACAGCTGTCTTTGTTGCTCCGTCGTCCGCCCGGTCGTGAGGCCTATCCCGGCGACGTGTTTTATCTGCACTCTCGTCTTTTGGAGCGTGCGGCAAAATTGAGCGATAAATTGGGCGGCGGCAGTTTGACGGCCCTTCCGATTATTGAGACTCAGGCCGGCGACGTGTCGGCGTATATTCCGACCAACGTCATCTCGATCACAGACGGCCAGATTTATCTCGGCAGCGATTTGTTCTATTCCGGTATCCGTCCGGCGATTAACGTCGGTCTGTCGGTGTCCCGCGTCGGCGGCTCCGCGCAGATCAAGACCATGAAGCAGGTCGCCGGTACGCTCCGATTGGATCTTGCACAGTACCGCGAAATGGCCGCCTTCTCCCAGTTCGGCAGCGAACTCGACAAGGCCACTCAGATGCAGCTCGCCCGCGGTGTCCGTATGGTGGAGCTGCTCAAGCAAGGGCAATATAAGCCGATGCCAGTCGCCGATCAGGTGTTGTCGATTTATGCCGGCGTCAACGGATTCTTGGATGATGTGCCTGTGGACAAGGTGTTGCAATTCGAGGCCGATCTGCTCCATTACGTCGGGCAGAACCACCAGGACATGCGAAAAGACATCGCCACTGTCGGGAAAATCGACGATAAGGTGGGCGGCAAGCTGAAAGAAATCATCGGGACCTTCAAGCAGAAAATGGGCTACGGAGCAAAATAGCCCCACGCGTCACCGTTCAGCAGCGAGCTGAGCGCTGAAGCACGACGGGCTGAGAGCGTACACGAATGCCGAGCTTACAATCTCTGCGGCGGAAAATCGCCGCCTTCAAGAATACGCAGAAAATCACGAAGGCCATGAAGATGGTCGCGGCGGCGAAGCTCAAGCGCTCGCAGGATCGTATTCTGGCCGCGCGTCCGTATGCGCACAAAATGCGTGGCGTGCTGAGCAATCTCAGCCAACGTGTGAATCGTACGTCCCATCCGTTGCTCCAAAAGCGGGAAGGAAAGAAGATCGAAATCCTCGTCGTCACGAGCGATCGCGGTCTCTGCGGCGGCTTCAACGGTAACATTGTCAGAAAGAGCGCCGAGTTTGTCCGGCAATGCGAATCGCAAGGCTTGTCGGTCAATCTCAGCCTGATCGGACGCAAGGGCCGGGATTATTTCCGCCGCCGGTCATGGCCGATCAGGCAGGAGTGGACGGGGATTTTCGATAAGTTGAGCTTTGAGCATGCCATCGACATCGGTGGTGACCTGACTGAAAATTTCGTCACAGGCACGTTTGACGAACTCTATGTGGTGTACAACGAGTTCAAGTCTGCGATCCAACAGCGCGTGATCGTCGAGAAATTATTCCCTATCGACGCGGCCGTTGAGTTCGGCGCTGCGCCCAACGGGACGGAGCAGGCTGCCACCGGTGGCAGCTACTTATACGAGCCGGATGAGGCCGAATTGTTGAACGCGTTGGTGCCAAAGCATTTTCAGATTCAAACGTACCGAATTTTGTTGGAGTCGGCAGCCGCGGAACATGGCGCACGCATGGCGGCGATGGACGGCGCCACCCGCAATGCCGGTCAGCTGATCAAAAAAGTCACTCTGTATTACAACAAGACCCGCCAGGCGGCTATCACCAAAGAACTCATGGATATCGTGGGCGGAGCAGAGGCCCTGAAATAAAATCCTGACTGAGGAATGCTGCACGACGGTAAGCTGCCGGCTGCATCAGTGACGACAAGAGGAGCGTTATGAGCACAGGAAAAGTCATTCAAGTCATCGGCCCCGTGGTCGACGTAGAGTTTCCTCCCGGCCACCTGCCGAATATCTACAACGCGCTCAAGGTGACGCAAGAAGAGAACAAGGCGGCCGGAAAGCCGGCGGTTCGGATCACCCTCGAAGTGGCCTCCCACCTCGGGGAAAATCGCGTCCGCGGCATCGCGATGTCGACGACGGACGGTCTCACGCGCGGGATGGATGTGACCGATACCGGTGCACCGATCTCGGTTCCCGTGGGTCGTGAGACCCTGGGCCGACTGATCAACGTGCTTGGCGAGCCGGTCGATGAAAAGGGCCCGATCAAGTCGAAGAAAACCTATCCTATTCACCGGCCGGCGCCGCGTCTCGAAGATCAAGACACAAAGACCGAAGTGCTGGAGACCGGCATCAAGGTGGTCGACTTGTTGGAACCCTACAGCAAGGGCGGAAAAGTCGGTCTCTTCGGCGGAGCCGGAGTCGGCAAGACCGTCATCATCATGGAACTCATCAACAACATCGCGCTCCACCACGGTGGATTCTCGGTGTTCGCGGGCGTCGGTGAGCGCACACGTGAAGGTAACGATCTCTGGCATGAAATGCAGGAGTCCAAGGTCATCGATCCCGACGACTATACCAAGTCCAAAGCGGCGCTGGTCTATGGGCAGATGAACGAGCCACCGGGGGCGCGTCTCCGGGTTGCGTTGACCGGTCTCGCCGTTGCCGAATTTTTCCGTGACGAAGAGAATCAGGACGTGTTGTTGTTCGTCGACAACATCTTCCGGTTTACGCAGGCGGGATCGGAAGTGTCCGCGTTGCTTGGCCGTATGCCATCGGCGGTCGGTTATCAACCGAACTTGTCCACCGAAATGGGCGCGCTTCAAGAACGGATTACCTCGACGAAAAAAGGGTCTATCACGTCGGTTCAGGCCATCTATGTGCCGGCCGACGACTTGACTGACCCGGCGCCGGCGACGGCCTTTGCGCATTTGGACGCCACCACAGTGTTGTCCCGCCAATTGGCCGAGTTGGGTATCTATCCGGCCGTCGACCCTCTCGATTCGACCTCACGCATTCTCGATCCCCAGGTGATCGGCGAAGAGCACTACAAGGTCGCGCGAGGAGTCCAGTCCGTGTTGCAACGGTATAAGGATCTGCAGGACATCATCGCCATTTTGGGTATGGACGAACTGTCAGAAGACGACAAGATGGCCGTGGCGCGCGCACGCAAAATTCAGCGCTTCCTGTCTCAGCCGTTCCATGTGGCCGAAGCGTTCACCGGTGCGCCTGGCAAGTATGTGAAGCTGAAGGATACGGTCCGGAGCTTCAAGGAAATCCTCGAGGGAAAATACGACCACCTGCCCGAGCAGGCGTTCTACATGGTCGGTCCGATTGAGGAAGCAGTGGCGAAGGCTGAAAAGATGGGAGTGAAGGTCTAAGGGAGAGTGCCTCGAGCGTCCTCTTTGCTCGCGCAACGCGCGGTCTCAGAAGACCCTCGTTGAACGCGCGCAGGAGAGGACACTTCGATTCCCTCTCAGATGGGATAAGGAGTAGTAAGAGAAGATGGCCGGTAAGATTTTGTTAGAGGTCGTGACGCCGGAAAAATTGCTCCTGAGCCAGGAGGTTGATGAGGTCATCGCCCCTGGTAGCGAAGGGGAGTTTGGCGTGTTGCCGGGTCATTGTCATCTACTGTCCAGTCTGCGTATCGGCGAGCTCCGCTACAAATCGCATGACATCTGGCATTACATGTCGATCTTGTGGGGATACGCCGAAGTCACGCCCGTGAAGGTCACGGTGATGGCGGAAATTGCTGAGAAGGCCGAAGATATCGATGTTGGCCGGGCGCAACAGGCCGTGGAAAAAGCCGAACAGCGGTTACAGGCCGGCGGTCTTCCGTCAGAAGTGAGAGAGGCGGAAATCAGCCTTGAAAAGGCTCGTCTCCGTAAGAAAATCGCTGATCGTGCTCGAAAGGCCGGCCACGCGTAAAGGTCTGATCTCTCGGCCTACCGCCGCTGTATTTCCTTGCGCCCGGTCATCCGGCGCCAAAATATTCAGTGCCAATCTCTTCCGTTCCTGCATTGGACTCACCATTCTTCTCCTGGCATCGGCTTGTGCCGCCCCACTAATACAGCATCGACCGGTTCAGGCTGAGGCGACATGGTTCGTTCGGTTAGATTCTGTTGAACCTTCTGAGCGCCCCCCAGTTCAGTACCAACATCCAGCTCACTGGAGCGAACAGGACCTGTTTGCCATTCTCAGCAAGCTGTTTCTCGAACAGCGCGTTGGCATGATGGACGAGCCGAAGCCGGTACGCGAAGTCTTTTCAGTCGAAGAGTTGCAGCAGATCTTGCCGGGTATGAGAGCCGCGTTCCAACAGGCCTTACCACATGAATGGGTGGCCTTCACGATCATCAAGCACAACGATACCGAAGATCGCACCGTGACGTCAGGCGGCCTCTTTCAGGCGGCCGATCGGCTCCACATTGTCGTTGCGAATCATCGGACCCTCCTCCAGAAGAATTCGAAGGAGCTGGTGAAGATTCAGAACAATCCCCTGCATTCAGTTAATGGCAGCGGCGGCGTTCTGGGAATTGAGCCCCGGCGATTTGTCCTGACGACGAAAGCCAACTGGTCAGGGGGGCATCAAGCGTCCGCCAGCGAACTGATCCTCGATCATGGTGCCTTTCTTTTCTCTCTCCAGCGCACGGGATCGGCGACGGCTCCTGTTCCTGTCCGCGGATCGCATGTGTTCGCCACGGGACCTGAACCTGATGCAGCTCGGTCGGGATCATCCAACTCCGTGCAGGTGGAGTCAGACCAGATCATTCTTCGACTTCGCGAAGAGATCGAAAGACTGAAGCAGCAACTGGCAGACCAGGCTTCTGAGGTTGATCGATTGAAGCGTCGTGAAATTCGCAGCACACCAACTCCGTGATTCGTCCCCATCCCTGAGACCGACTCGACACGATTCTAGGGGCAGGACCAGTTCTGTTCTCCCCGGCAGGACTCTGGTCCGTCCTGCCGGTAACCGATCTGACGCCACTGTCTGCATACGCGGCCGCTATGTTTATGGGCCGACCGGGATCGTAATCACGATGGCACCCATCACGTCGTTGAGCTTGAAGTCACGTTTGGGGCTGTCGGGATGCGCGTTGTGGCAACCGAGGCAGGCTTGGGTGGCTGCGAGATCGGCATACACCGCTTGAAAATAGCGGGTCTCCCCGATCTTCATAAAGCCGGTGTGAGGTCGATTCGGTTGCGTCAAGATGGTTCCGAGCCCGGCCTTCTCCAGTTCGTTCGCCGCCACATTGCGCTTGTTGATCGGCCACAGACTGATCAGTCGATACTGGATGCCCAGGCCCTTCTTGGCGATGTACCGTCCCGACTCCATCAGGAACTGAGCCGGTAGCGGCAAGGTATTCTTCTGCTCCCAGTTCTCCGATGCTACGACCACACCCTTGGTCTGCAAGCGCTCGACGACATGCCTGGTATACACATCCCGGTCTGCTTCAATCACGGCGTGGATGTAATTGGCCACCGTCTCAATCGGGAGGCTGATCGGTGCGTTCTCAGGTATAGCGTGAGTTGGCCACAACAGCGTCGCGCTTCCTAATGCGAATCCCATCAGGGTCGCGGCACGCAGCAGTGTGTTGGAGGATGTCATAGAAACCTCCTTGGTTGTGCGCGCGGATGTGCCGGCATGAGCAGATCACACCCGGCGAGTGGATGACGTGTGTGAAGGATTGGACGGCGAGTCTTTTGGGCGAGAGTGAACTTCCCGAATGAAATGTCAAATCGGCGAGTGGAAGGTGATGCGACGAGAAGGTGAACAGCCGTGCGTGTCGGGATCAGCAGAGCGGTGCCACGCGTAGCCTCCTGGAGGAGGAACCGGTCGTGGGAAGGTACCGAAGACATCGTCCCAGTCCCCTACCTGTACGAGCCAGCGTGCCCATCAGATCATGCGGTCACTCATCATAGTACGCTTCGATCCATGCGCTGTCTAATCATCTTCTGACGAGGGCGCGACACAATTTGGGGGAAAAAGGTCCATCTCATTCTCCGTCATCCTGTCGCATAGACCCCAATGACTGGGGGCGTGATGTGAAGCGCGACTTCGGTGCGCACGAGAGCAGGGTAACCTGGGCGAGTGGCGTGGGTGAGCGCGACGTGCCATCGGGACACAGATAGTCGGCCGGTGGCCGGGCTAGCCTAGAATCGTGAGCCAGATTTATGATGCTGGATTGCCGTGCTCGTGAGGAGATGAGCGGGTGCCTTTCGGCACAGACTCCAACAAACGATCGACCCACGAGGCGGGAAGCTTTTCCACCGAATCGGCAATGCGCGATTGCCACCAGGAAGAAATCTCAGCAAGATCTTCTTTGTGAAAGCGGTGTTCGAAAATGTCGAACGTATCGTGCCGGTACAGCACGACATCGAGCGGATATTCGACGCTGGTGGAACTCGTGCGTGTAGCATCAAAGGCGAGGAAGCCGACCTTCAGTGCGAGATCCAAGCTGGAGTTGTACCGAAGCACCCGATCCAGGAGCGGCTTCCCGTAGCCGGATTCGCCGATGATACAGTAGGGGGTGCCTTCACTGACTTCAACCCAATTGCCCTGGGGGTAGATCAAGTAGAGTTTGTGCGCGAGGTCGTTTTCCAGTTGTCCGCCCACGAGGGCGTGGAGATTGAACGTCAGTCCGGCATTCTGCAACGCGTGTTTATCTTCTTCGGCCACACGGCGGATCTGTGCGGCAAACACGTTGACCGCTTTGAACAGTTTATCGAACGTTTGGTCGCTTTCGCTGATGGCCTCATCAAAATAGGTGACGGCTTTGTCTCGAACCGATCGTAACCCCGATGTCATGAGAAACATCGAGTGGCGGCCATGTTGATGGATGGATACCTTTCCCGCAGTGATGCATTCCGCCCCTGTCGTCACCCGGGTGTCGGCAATCCCGACCAACCCCTCCTCCACCTTCATCCCCAAGCAAAACGTCATTGTTCCTCCGTGACGGACCTTATGTGTTGAACTCGGCGAGGCGCAAAGAACGTTTCAGAAATAGCCTCGCCTACTTGATTGAGCCGTGCTTGAAAGTGGTCCACGAATTCATGCAGGCCCCTTGTGACGCAGTCTTCAATGTCGACGAAGTCGAGTTCGGCGCGCAGGCGTCCTAATCGCTTTTCAGCCACATTGTGATACGATCCTCGTTCGGATCCGCTAATCGCGTGCAGAGAGTCTTCCGCTTTAATGAGGCAATAGCGGATGGCTCGGGGGAACGTGGGGTCAAGGATGAGGAACGCGGCCACGTCATCCGGAGCGATGCGTCCATAGCGTTTGTAATACATCTCCAAGGCGCTCGCGGATTTCAATAAGTCCGACCATTGGATGATGTCGAACGGCGTGCCGACCTCATCGGCGGTCGGCAAGAGGATGAAATATTTGACATCGAGAATGCGAGAAGTTTTATCCGCTCGTTCAAGAAGGCGGCCGAGGCGCGCAAAGTGCCAGCCCTCCCCATGGGACATGGTGGCATCGGTGATACCCCACAGCAGATGACTCGCGGATTTCACGTCGGCCAAAAAGGCGTGGAGGTCATGGTGCGACATCCCGCGTGTGACGGCGTCCCTGACCAACAGGTAGAAGCGGTTGACCTGCTCCCACATGTCACTGGAGATGATCTCCTTGACCGAGCGTGCGTTCTCCCGCGCGCACAAGAGGCAGGACACGATAGAATTCGGGTTCTCGGCATCCGCCACAAGAAAATGCAGCACGGTCTCCTTCGTCGCTTTTCCATAGCGCGCAACAAACATTTCATGATCGCCTGTCGTGGCGACCAGCGGCTCCCATTGCTCGATCGTGTCGCGGGGAAGATCGAGGGACAGATTCAGATTGACCTCAATGAACCGCGCATAGTTTTCCGCACGTTCGATGTAGCGGTTGACCCAATAGATGGAGCTGGCCACTCGACTCAGCATCGCCGGGTCCGATCATGGTGCGTGAGGAGTCGTTGGCTCACCGATTCACAAGAAGCTCGTGTGCGCGCAAGACTCATGACAACACCCACGTATCTTTGTTGCCGCCACCCTGGGACGAATTGACGACCAGCGACCCTTTTCTCAAAGCCACGCGAGTCATGCCGCCAGGCAACACATAGAGCCCTTTCCCTTGCAGGACGTAGGGGCGCAGATCGACATGTCGCCCCTCGATATGGTCTTCCACCAAAGTAGGCGATCGAGAGAGCGCGAGGGTGGGCTGGGCGATGTAGTTGCGAGGGTCGGCCTGGATGCGACGGGCGCAGTCCTCTCGCTCTTGTTGAGAAGCTCGTGGTCCGATCATCATGCCGTATCCACCGGCTTCGTTTGTCGCTTTGACCACCAACTGATCGAGATGTTCCAGCGTATAGTCTCGGTCTCGACGTTCCCAGCAGACATAGGTGGGCACGTTGGGGAGAATTGGTTCCTCCGCCAAGTAATAGTTGATGATCTTGGGAACGTAGGCATAGATCGCCTTATCATCGGCGATGCCGGTGCCGGGCGCATTGGCGATTGCGACACGGCCGTTCTTATACGCCTCCATGACTCCGGGAATGCCCAGCAGAGAATCGGAACGGAACACCAGTGGATCCAAATATTCGTCATTGATTCGCCGATAGATCACGTCCACTCGTTGGGAGCCCTTCGTGGTGAGCATGTGGACCGAGCCGTCGATGACGGTCAGGTCACCGGCTTCCACCAGTTCGAGCCCCATTTTCTGAGCCAGAAGAGAGTGTTCGTAGTAGGCGGAATTATAGCTGCCGGGCGTGAGAATGACGATCGTGGGATCGGGAAGGTCCGACAGGGAGCGGAGGGTTTCCAGCAGGCGGCTTGGGTATTCGTCGACCGGTCTGACGCGATAGGTCTCAAACAGCTCTGGAAATGTTCGTTTCATCACCTGCCGGGCTTCCAGCACATAGGCCACTCCGGACGGGCAGCGCATATTGTCCTCAAGGACGTAATACCGGCCGTCGCTGATGCGCACCAGGTCGATCCCGGCGATGTGACACCAGATGCCGCGAGGGGGATTGAGGCCCCAGCAGGCTTTCAGAAACCCTTTGCTGGAATAGATCAGTTCGCTCGGGATGACGTTATCTTTGAGGATCTTCTGCTCGTGATACACATCATCAATAAACAGGTTCAGTGCGCGCAGGCGTTGGCGAAGGCCGGTGTCGATGAGCGCCCAATCCGGCGCCTCCACAATTCGGGGTACGATGTCGAAGGGAAAGATCTGCTCGTGCCCCTCGTCGCTGCCGTACACGCCGAACGTCATGCCCATATTCAGGATGACGCGTTCCGCGGCTTGCTGGCGCTTTCTCAGCGCTCCATCGGGGAGCGACGCAAACTTCCGCAGCAGTAACGCGCTTCCCCGTCGGGGGCGGCCGATTCCTTCGAACAATTCGTCGTAGAACTCGCCTGGGTCGTAGGTGGAAAACTTCATGTGAGATCTCACGGCTTTCCGTCGTTCTTCGGGCGGCTCGACACGGAGCGCCGCTTCCCGGCGGGGTATCGACGCTGCCGTCCGAGCCTACTCCTTGCTCAGGGGAATTTCTATTACCAGCGCGCCCATGACATCATCAATCTTGAAATCGTGTTTCGGGCTCTGCGGGTGCGCATTGTGGCAAGCGATGCAGGCCTGTGTTACGGCGCGGTCGGCGTAGACGGCTTGGAAATACGGCTGACTGCCGATGGTGACGGTGCCGGAAACAGGTCGTTCGGGGTGGAGTCGCACGGCTTCCATCCCGTTTCGCTCCGAGTTGCTCGCCGGTGCGTTCTGGGGGTTGATTGGCCACAAGCTCATGAGGCGGTAGCGCACCCTGGTCCCGGTCAAGGTCGCCAATTCACCGGCCTCCCGAAGAAATTGGGCCGGCAGCGGCAACGTGGTCTTGTCCTTCCGCCAGGTTTCCGATGCGGGTGTACCGCCCTGTTTCTTCATTCGCTCGACAACATGGATGGTATAAAACGTTCGGTCCGCTTCAATCACTGCATGCAGGTAGTCAGCGACTACTTCGGGAGGAATTCCCGGCAAGTCTGCTGCTAGTCCTGTCTTCGCGAATCCGCTCACCAGGATCAGGCACGTGACGACGAACGCGAGTTTCCCTCTCATGGTCCACCCTCCTTCTCACAAGTCGAACCGGCCTCGCAACGTTCAGCATAGGCCGATTGTCATCGAGAGGCAATCGGTCGGCCTTCTATGATTGCATTCGGACGACGCGCTGCCGTAGCGTAACAGCGCGATGCAAACGGCATTTGTCATCTCTGCCGGGGAGCAGCCCAAACGGTTGGACATATTCCTCGTGCACCGCGAGCCGAAGCTCTCGCGCGCGGCCTTACAGCGGATGATTACCGCGGGCTGGGTGCGGGTCAATGGTCACATCGCCAAGTCGAGTCAGCGGATCAAAGCGGGAGATATGATTGCCATTGATGCTCCGCAGGCGATGCCGTTGAAAATCGATGGAGAGACGAGACCATTGGAGATCCTGTTCGAGGATCATGCATGCCTGGTGTTGAATAAGCCCGCCGGGATTGTGGTTCATCCGTCACCGGGACATTGGTCCAATACGCTCTTGAATGCGTTGCTGAACTATTGCGCGCATTCAGGCGAGGCGGTGACGCCGGGCGTGGTGCATCGTTTAGACAAAGACACGTCTGGGGTGATGGTGGTGGCCAAAACGGAGGAGGCCCATCGAAAACTATCGGTGCAGTTCGAACGTCATTCCATGACCCGTCACTATGAAGCGCTTGTCGCGGGCGTGCCGGTTCAATCGGAAGGCCGGATCGATGCTGCGCTTGGCCCGGATCGGAACAACCCCAAACGCACGTCAACCCGGACGGCTCACCCGAAGCCTGCGGTCACGGACTATCGAGTCGAAGAAGCCTTCGGGGAAGCGGCGGCACGCATCGTGCTCAGTCCTCACACGGGCCGTACGCACCAGATACGGACACATCTTCACACAATCGGCCATCCGATCCTGGGCGACAGAGCCTATGGGGGCGAGCGAGTCAGTGCGATCAAGGGGCAAGTCATTCACCGGGTCATGCTGCATGCGCGTACGCTGGGGTTTACGCATCCCGTCACAGAAACCTACTGCGAGTTTTCGGCCTCCGCGCCACCAGATTTCCACGCGCTCCACCAGGCGCTTCGTCTGGAGGCGGCATGCATTCCTTGAATTTCTTGGCTATCCCGTAGCGATTGGTATACTGCGAGCAGGCACTCGTGCCGATGGTGCACAGGTGCGCATGTCGTCGGAGGAGGCGTCATGACGCTGATTGTCAAGCCGGTTGTCCTGGTCAAATATTTAGCTGTCACGATCACCTTTTTCTCGACCGCTCACTTTGTCAGCCAATACCTGAATCATGTGGCGGGCTACACGCATCAATGGGGACTGGAGCGGCAATTCAATTTGGTGAACGAAGCCAATATCCCGGCCTGGTATTCGGCCGTCGCCCTGCTGTTCAGTGCGCTGCTGCTCACCGTTGTCGCGGCTGGTGAGCGCCAAGCCGGGGGAGTCAATGCGCGCCACTGGGCGGGTCTTGCCCTGATATTTTATTATCTCTCCCTGGATGAGGCCGCGCAGATCCACGAAATGATAAGGGTGTTCGATGGGCTGCGTCCTACAGGGGTCTTCTTCTACTCATGGATCCTCGTGGGAGGCGGCTTTGTCGGACTACTCGGCGTTTTATACCTGGGATTCCTGACACGATTACCGGCTGCGACACGATGGGTGTTTGTGCTGGCCGGGAGTCTGTATGTCACCGGGGCGCTGGGCGTGGAAATGCTCGAATCTCGGTATCACTATCTCACCCACACATGGACGGATCTGCCATACGGCTTAATGGTCGGCGTAGAAGAAACCCTGGAGATGAGCGGTATTGCTTTGTTCATTTATGGAATTTCGTCGTATCTCGCACGATCCGGCGCGACGGTCAGCATTCGCTTTATCGACGACAGACGCCAGTTGATCTCCCTTCGTTCAGCCTCGAGGGCTTCCTCGGTTCATCCTTCCGATCGTTCCGCAGCCTGACGACATTCTCCGACAGAAAGCTTCCATTCTGCGCGTGAGCCATCCTCGAGAGGGCAAGCACCGAGGGCGAGGTCGTTACAGCGAGAGGCTTGAAATGTCGCGGTCCAAGTGCCGGCGTTGGAGGAGAAAGAAGGGAAAACGTCCGAAGGCGAGATGACAGCCAACCAGGTAACACGGCTGCTGCGATCCGACCGGTAGTTCCGTTGTCCAGCGCACTTCAAACAGACTTGCCTCACGTTGTGGTTGGAGAGCGGGATTGTGGAGCGTGAGCAGCTGCCCCCCCAGGGCCTTCTGGTCCAGCAACAAGAGGACCCCCTCTGAACTAATGTTCAACGAATGGGCTTTCCCGGATATCAGCGGTGTCTCCCGCCGCCGTTCTGGCGCCAACCCGTACAGACACGGAGTCTTGACCGTAAATCGCGCATCGATGCGACGTTCCTGCTGGGTGACCGGTTCGGGCGAAGGCTTGTGGTTGTCCACAGCGGGCGCGTGCATCGGTGAGTTCGAACCAAAAGAATTCTGTAGCGACCTGAGAATTCTGTGGATTAAATCTGAGGTCATCGCCAGGGTCTGCTCCAACTTATGGGTGACGCCAAACCTACGTCATAGAAAAGCAATTCGAATGCCCACGAGACGTAGGCCAGGCAGGTCGCTAACCACATGATTTTAGTTCGAGGGGAGAGGTATGCTGGAAGCACCCATGAGAAGGCCCACGATGGCGGCGTCAAAATTTCCGACGGACTGTCAGGAATGAACAGGCCTTGCCCGGGTGACGATGATGGATGAGCCTGGCCCTCAAATCGAGCAACATGTGGATGAGATGTGGATGGCGTGTGCGTTACATGTGTAGAACCGGTGGGTGGTTGTCGCATCTTGTTTTTGCCGAGCCCCTGTGGCAGCTTACGCACGCTCATGTATCGGTCACAGGTCAGGCAAGCCCCACGTGAATAGAGTCATCACCACTCCGGTTGAGATTATTGTCACCGGAGGGGAATCGTCCAAACGGATCGACGTTTTTCTCGCCAATCGCGACCCAACCTTTTCCCGCTCGGCCTTGCAGCGGCTGATCGGAGAAGGACGCATTCAAATCAACGGGCAACCCGTCCGGCCGAGTCAGAAGATCAAGCCGGGTGATCGAATCAGGCTGGAGGTGCCGCGACCCGAGCCTCTGGATCTGAGGCCTGAGGCGATTCCCCTTGAGATTCTCCACGAAGACTCTGATCTCCTGGTGCTCAATAAGCAGGCCGGCCTCGTCGTGCATCCTGCACCTGGGAATTGGTCGGGAACGATGGTGAATGCCCTCTTGCATCACTTTTCAACCTCGGGGGTGACTCCGTCCCATATCGGCGGAAAAGAGCGGCCCGGTCTGGTTCACCGGCTCGATAAAGAAACGTCCGGGGTGATGGTGATTGCGAAAACCGACCAATCGCACCGGGCGCTGGCCGCTCAGTTCAAATCGCACACGATCACCCGCGTCTATGAAGCGTTGATCTGGGGCGTGCCGAAGAAAGGGCACGGTCTCATTGAATTGGCGATCGGGCGGGATACGAAAGAGCGAAAGAAGTTTTCGGCGCGGACGACCAACCCCAAAGCCTCCGCAACGGACTACCAGGTCGTGGAGCGATACGGAAAAACCGCCTCGCAGGTGCGGCTTTCCCCTAGGACAGGGCGCACCCATCAGCTGCGGGTGCACCTCACCTCCATCGACCATCCCATCCTGGGCGACAAAACCTATGGGGGCTCAAAAGTGATGACGGTTGCGGGTATTCCGATACCACGGGTGATGCTGCATGCCCGCACGCTGGGATTCACACATCCCACGGGTGGGGAGTATCATCAGTTCGACGTGCCGTTCCCCGCAGATATGGCCGAGGTGCGCGACCTGCTTCATGCCGCGACCACGCACGCGGTGATGTCCAGGGCGTGAGCGAGGCTCAGTGTCCGGGGTGTGCACGGTGTTGTTGGTGGCATTCAGGAAAGGACTATCATGGAAACCAGTGCCGTGCTCGATCGGATCGGAGAGCTGATTGCGCAACTCAAAGGTTATGCCTCCAAGTTACCGACGGTGGTGCATCTGGCCTCCGTGCCGACGGGGGTCAAGCCCAAACCGGAAGCGGTGGAGGCATTTGAACAAGCGCTCTTGCGATTTCGCGAGCAAAGCGGTCGCTCCCCGTTCAGGGGCCTGCAGGACTACCTCATCGAATCACTCGAAGCGTTCGAGGTCGGCAATGTGCTGGGCGCGGTGCAGCCGCTTCTGGCTGTGCTCGACCATTTGGAGCGGATGCAGCGGGACAAGGAAATCAAAGTTGTGCCGGCTGAGGAGAAGCGCCTGGGCGAGTACCGCAGCGCGTTAGTCAAAATTCTTCCCGGCAGTCAACCGGAACTGGAAGGGGCCGGGCGAGGAATGTAAAGGCAGTGGCGAGTTCTCAGTCCTGAGTGGTGAGTTGAATGCCCGGTCATAGATGCAACAACTCATCATTCAAAACTCAGCACTCGTTCGACGGATCAGTGGCCCATCTTTGGTCCGGCGGCATTCGCCCCGGCCGTGACCAATTGAAACCGGACGGTCGAGTGGCAGTGCGGACATTTCGTACGGACCGTCTCTTCGTCGATCACGTCGTAATGGTCTTGCTTGAGCCACATCAATTGAAAACACTTCGGACAGCTTCTTACTTGCGTTCCCATGGTCTTCCTCTTACACTACGTTGAACCGACTGACCTCGTTCGGAGGGATTAATTTAGTACAAGATGCCTCCCGCTCTCAAGACCGGCCAACGACCCATCGCATTTTCCGATCGCAACGATTTCGACGCGACCCAACTGATTCATTTGTACCGCCAGGCCCCCTGGGCGAAGCATCGCAAGCTGGGGCAGGCCCAAGCCATGCTCGCGAAGACGGATCTGGTCATTTCGGCATGGGACGGTGCTCGCTTGGTGGGCTTCGGCCGTGTGCTGACGGATTATGTGTTTCGCGCCTCCATCTGGGACGTGATCGTCGATCGCGACTATCAGGGGCAACAGATCGGCACTGAAATTGTACGGCGCATTCTCGATCACCCCACGCTGCAGGACGTTGAGTTGTTCTGGTTGTGCACGCGTAGACCGGGATTTTACGAACGCCTGGGATTCAGCGCCAAGGAGCAGACGGGCATGGTCTGGTCCCGAACAAAGCCCGAGCCTCAGCCCTGACACACGATTCCATTCCTTGTTCCCGTCTCCTCCCTGTATCGAACCAGGGGCAACGATGCATCATTGTTGGGCATGGCATTTCGGCAAACAGCCCGGCCTTCCCGGCTATTCCGCGTGAATACGATGCCGTCGTTTCGGTGAACAACAAACCGCCAGGAAGAAGAGGCTTGTGGCTAGCAGCACGATGGATGGACCAGAAGGCAGGTCAAACGCATAGGACAGCAGGACGCCGGCGACGGCACAGAAGATACCGATGAGCATGGAATAGAGCGTCATTTGGGTCAGGCTATGTGTGAGCTGGTAGGCGGTGGATGCCGGGATGAGAATCATCGCGAACACGAGAATGGCGCCGACCGTTTTTAAGGCAATCACGACGGTGAGAGCCACCAGTGTCAGGAGGAGGTAAAAAATTTGCCGCGCCGGCACGCCGGACGCCGCCGCCATTTCCTGGTCGAAGGCGATGAAATACAGTTCTTTTGAAAGGAGGAGAATCGTTCCCAGCACGGCAATGCTCAGTCCCGCGATGGTCAGAAGCTCTTCGGTGGTCACGGACAGCACGCTGCCGAAGAGGTAGCCGTAGACTTCCGGGTTATACGTCTTCATCAGCCCCAGAAACAGAATGGCCAGGGCCATGGTCGCGGTGTAGAGAATGCCGATGGACACATCCAGCTTCATGCGGCCCTTTTCCTCGACCCAGCCGGTGATCCATACCGTCGCGAGTCCGAACACAATGGCGAGGCTCAGGGGAGGCAGGCCCAGGAGATAGGCCAGCGTGACGCCGGCAAATGCCGCATGGGCCGTGCCTGCACCGGCGAAAGCCAGGCCTCGCAACACCACAAACACGCCGATCACAGAACAGACCAAGCCCACCAGAGCCGCGGCCAGGAGCGAGCGTTGCATAAAATCGTAGGCGAATAGCTCTAACATTGTCTCACTACGTCATTGGACCATTGGATGGATGCACTAGCCTGCCTTCCCTTCTGCGGCACTTGCCGATTCTCGGCTGCAACGGACCTTCGGGCGGCGGGCTCGCCCTTCGGCCCCTCGACCTCCTGCACCGGGACGCCGCGGGTCCTCCCGGTTCCGGGCGCCGGTCTCGCAACGTGACGCGGCGATTCCACGGCGAACCGTCAGAAATAACGCGGGCCGGGGACGGTGGTGCGGGATAAGCCGCGATTGCTCATTCGATTCGTGCTCCGTCATTCGGATAGCACGCTTCAGTGGTGATGATGGTAGTCCTCTACGATGATGAAGTCTTTATCGGTAATGACCAGCTCTTTGCCGTAGACCTGGCTGAGAATCTCCGGTTTGAGCACCTCCTGCGGAGGTCCCGCCGCGAACAATTTAGTTTTGAGCAGGACCAATCGATCCACTCGCGAGCGAATCATATTGATGTCGTGGGTGATCATCAGAATCGTCAGCTTCAGGTCGTGATGCAGCTGTTGGATCAATTCCACGACGCTGTGTTGCGCCGTGAGGTCCAGGCCGGTGGTGGGCTCATCCAAGAGCAGAATGCGAGGTTGCTGGGCCAGGGCTCGGGCGATGAACACGCGTTGTTGCTGACCGCCGGACAAGGCGCCCAGTGCGGAGTCCCGGTGGTGGTCCATACCGACCTGTGTGAGCGCTTGACGGGCGATGTCGCGATCTTTTCCGGAAGGCCGTCGAAACAGGCCGAGCGCGCCGTATCGCCCCATCATGACCGCTTCCAGGACGGTGACGGGAAAGTTGCGATCAAGCATGCCTTTTTGCGGGAGATACCCGATGAGGGCTCGATGGTGGCAGCGCAGTTCTTCGCAGGCGCAGTCGAGGACTTGCAGGGTGCCACTCAGGGGAGCCATCAATCCGAGCACGGCGCGGCAGAGCGTCGTTTTCCCGGATCCGTTAGGGCCGATCACCCCGACGAATTCCGATTCGGGAATGGACAGAGAGAGATCCTCCAGCGCAACGGTGCCGGGAAAACCGAAAGTGGCATGGTCAAAACGAATAATGGGATGGGTCATGCGCGGCGCGTTCGATGAAGATGCTGGTTGTCGTCGATGTTCGGTTGGGGGCGGCAGTTATGTCTGTTCAAGCGCGTGGGCCAATTGGAGCACATTATAGCGGAGCATGTCGAGGTAGGTCTCGGTTCCAGGGAGGCCGCCGGGCAAGGTGGTCAGGACGGCGATGTGTGCTCCGGTTTCCCGGGCCAGTAGTTGTGGAACTTTCTGATTCAGTTGGACCTCGGAGATAATCACCCGGATATGGCCACGTTTAATGGCTTCGATCAACGTGTGCAGGTGCCGCGCGGAGGGTTCCCCTCCGGGCTGGGCGAGAATCGTTCCGGCGATATGCAGATCGTAGCGCCTGGCAAAATAGGGCCAAGCCGGATGATGGACAATGACCGCCCGGTTCGGCACCTTTTTGAGCCGGTCCAACGATTCTTCCTGAACACGCAGCAGGGCCTGGAGATAGTCCGCCGTGTTGGTCCGGTATTCCGCGGCGTGAGATGGGTCGGCTTCAGACATCGCCTTGGAAATATGCTGCACCATCGTGGCCGCTGCGGACGGATCCAGCCAGACGTGAGGATTGCCACTCGCATGGTGATGCGTGTGGGCATCGGCAGTCGATTCGGGGTGATCCGGAATCAGTTCGATATCCTTGGAGGTCGTGACCACCTGCAAGGAGGCGTTTCCCGCATTCTTGACGAGCGATGAGACCCACACTTCGAGTCCCGCTCCGACCTCGAACAAGAGGCTGGCTTTACGGACTGCGACCAGGTCGCTGGGCTTGGGGGAATAGGTGTGTTCGCTTTCATAACCGGTCATGAGCGAGACGACATGGACATGCGATCCGCCAATCTGTTGCACCCAATCTTTCAGGACCGGGAGCGTGACCACGACGTTGAGCGGTTCAGCTGCCGATGCGGTGCGGACCGCTGCGGAAGGGGTCCACAGCACCGCGACCACGATGAAAAGGGGCAAAAAAATCAAGCGAAACATCCGGCGGACGGTAACACCCGATGTACGCAAAGTCAACGCGACGGCGTACGCAGATGGAGTCCTTGGCCACAACGCGCCGCTTGACCCATCGCATGGTTTCGATTAGCGTAGCGCACCGAATGCCAGGGGGGTGCTTGGCAGCCGTGCTTGAGAGAGGACGGGATGAAAGTTGTCGGACTCATGTCCGGGACATCGGCGGATGGTGTAGACGCGGCGCTGGTCAGTATCGTCCGGCGCGGGGGGAGGCCAACCATTACGCCCATCGCCTTCGCCTCTGTGCCCTATCCGCGAACACTGCAGCAACGAGTGGTGGATCTCTCGCTTCACGGCCACGTGGCGGAGATCTGCCACATGAATATGTACCTGGGTGAATTGTTTGCGAAGGCGGCGCTCAAGGTGATTCGAGCGGCGAAGTATCAGCCGGCCGATATCCATGTGATTGGATCCCATGGCCAGACCATCCACCACTTGCCGAAGGGAAGGCGCGAGCCCGGCGTGGGCCTGATCCGGTCGACATTACAAATTGGCGAGCCGGCGGTGATTGCGGAGCGTACGGGAATCACGACCGTGGGAAATTTCCGGCCGCGTGACATGGCGGCAGGTGGTGAAGGAGCGCCGCTGGTCCCGTATGCCCATGCGATCGCCTTCAGCCATCCGCGCCGGACGCGGTTGGTGGTGAATATCGGCGGGATCAGCAATGTGACCTATCTTCCCGCGGGCGGCGGGATGGCAGAGGTGCGGGCGTTTGACACAGGCCCGGGAAACATGGTGCTCGATGCCATCGTGCAGGAAGCGACAAAAGGTACGCGTGCCTATGATGCCGGGGGGCGATGGGCGAATAGGGGAACCGTCAATCGGGCTCTGCTCACGGAACTCATGGCCCACCCGTTCCTGACGCGGCGTCCGCCGAAGTCTACCGGACGGGAAGAGTTTGGTGCGCCCTTGGTTCGTACCTTGCTCGCCAGGCAGAAGCGGTTGCGGTTGTCGACGGAAGATCTGTTGGCGATCTGCGCGACCTGGACAGCGGAAGCGATCGGCTCGTCGCGGCGCTGGGTTCCCGGCAGGATCGATGATGTGATCGTCGGGGGAGGCGGCGTTTTCAATCGAGCCATCATGGGGTCGCTCCGGACGGTGTTTGATCCTGCGCCGGTATTGACCTTTGATGAATGCGGATGGAGCAGCAAGGCGTTTGAGGCGACGGCATTCGCGTTGCTCGCTTACGACCTGTTGCGCGGGCGCTGCACCAATGTCCCGCAAGTGACGGGGGCTCGTCGTTCCGTGTTCCTGGGTTCCGTGGTTCCCGGCAGCGCGGGTATGCGGAGTAGGGACTTCTATTTGCCTCGTTGAGGCAATCGAATTGTTATGGACGTTCTGTATCCTATCCTCGGTATCGGCGCGCTGGTCTTTCTGGGAAGCCTAGCGTGGGAGACGTTCGCTCGGCGGCGTGCGCCGGCTACGCAAGCGGGAAGTCCGGCGTCCGGTGTAACCTTCGCCCCCAAGCCTCTACTGACGGATCACGAAGTGCAGCTGTACAATCTTCTGCGCCTTGCGGTGGAAGATCGCTATCTGCTCTTCACGCAAATTCCCCTCTGGAGCGTGTTGGATTTGCGCGTGCCCTCAGGAATGCCTCCGGTGGAGACGCTGCGCGAGCTGGCGCTCACACGCGCCACGTTTGTGCTGGTGCATCCAGGCAGCCGGTTGGTGGAGAAGGTGGTCCAGGTGGAGGGACCGGCAGGAGAGACTGACGCGGATGGGAGGACTGCCTCTCTGCTCGACGATGCGCTGCGCGCCGCCGGCGTGCAACTTGTGCGGCTGAGCCCATTGCATGCGTATACGGTCCCCGGTCTTGTGACGGTGTTGGATCTGGCCGATCCGGACTAAGGCCAGTCAAGGCAGGAGACCCGGACCGCCGAGCCGGCCTACGGTGACCGAACGCGGCATGCCGATCAATTCGGTTCAGCCGCGATGGGTTCTCCCTTAGCGGCAGCGGCGTCTATGGCCTTGCGAGCGACTTCAGCTTCCGGGCTCTCGGGATACTGGCCCGTCACCCGCTCATACATCATGCGGGCGTTTTCAAGGTCGCCCTGCTTCGTGTAAATTTGTCCGATTTTGAGAGTCGAAGCCGCAAGTTTCTGGCTCATGGGATAATCTGAAATGAGCCTGAAGAACGATCCCAGCGCTTCGTCGTGCCGTCCCATGCGGTACTGGCATTCACCCATCCAATATTGCGCATTGGCGGATAAAGAGGATCGCCCATGGAGTTCGAGGAAGAACCGAAACCCGGCGAGCGCTGCGACATAGTCTTTATGACGAAACTCTTCCATTACGCGATCATACAGGCGGCGTGAGGCATCTGGCGGCTGGGGCTGCGCTGCGAACAGGTCGGAAGCGCTCGCCAGTATGCCGAACAACACCATTGCGGCACCGATGCCTCGCATCTTACCAAGGGTGAGTTGAACCATGGTCATCGCAGCCCCTCTTTCTTTCGTGGTGGCAGTGCCCGGAGCCGGTCCGTTGTCGTGGCCGTCGATATGAAAGAACCGCACCAGCCGGAGACGATCGAAGAACCTGCTGTGAAATTGTAGGGTTGGCGCGATCGGAGTGGCGAAGAGCTCAGAAAATCCTGTGCGGAAAGCACACAGGATTGTACGGAAAGGACCGGTCGTGAGGGTAACGACAGACAGGTTGACAGACGGAACGTGGTCGGTCGTTGTCGGCTAGTATTCCCCATGTTGTTGTGATTGACTTGGCCAGCGCAAGTTCAGAGAGGATTGAGACGGTCGTATGGATAGACCACACAAGCCTGGTTCAACCGGCGTATCGAAGGACCTCCTCACCCAACCCCCACCCAATCCAAAAGGCGGGAAGACGCTGATTGTCGATGCCCGGGATCCCGCTGCCTACAGTCGTCCCAGCGCGGCGCTCAAGGACGCCGGTGACGATGACCAGGTGTTTATTCGCCCCGGTGTCTATGAAGATAAGGTATTTGTCGCTGATAAGCCGGTGCTCCTGGTCGGGGCGGGTCGAGACCAGGTGCAAATTTATAGTCGTCGCGGGGGACCGCTCTATTTGCAACGGGTGCCCAATGGCATGATTACCGGAATTACTTTCCGGTATGTGGGCAGCGATCAGCACTCCGCCATGAATGTTTTAGACTCGGTATGCACGATTACACAGTGCCGGGCTATGGAAGGCATCCTGTCCGGGGTGGTGATCTATGGTCCCGAGGCCAGACCGACGTTTATCGATAATGAAGTCTGTTCCAATCGGGAAAGCGGCATCTTTGTGTTTGCGGGCGCGCAGCCGCGGGTGGCGCAAAATGTGTGTTACGGCAACCACCACTTCGGTTTGGCGGTGCGGGATCCGGGAAGCCATCCGGAGTGCGTCCGGAATGTGTGTCACAGCAACATGCTGAGCGGGATGCTCCTCTTCCATCATGCAGAGGCCCTCCTCCTGGATAATGTCTGTCGCGACAACCAGCACTGGGGACTCGTGATGACCCCGGACTCGCATCCGACTCCATCACAGGAGGAATTGGTCGTGACGAACGTCTTCCTGCCCAATCCTCGCGGCTCGTTGGTGGTGACGGAGCAACCCCTTGCCGATATCGGGCGGTAGCGGCGCGATGGCGTTTCCGTGGAGTCGATGTGCGGCTGATGGACGAAGGCGTTGCGCAGCCTGTTTACGGGATTGGAGTGGGAACGCCGGGAGAATGGCCGGCCGGTGAATGAAAATGATACCGGCCTCCGCCTTGCTGTTTGGCGGCGTACATGGCTTTGTCGGCGTGCCTCAGTAGTTCATCGAGATCTTCATCATCCAACGGGTAGAGAGTGATGCCGATACTCACGCCGATCGAGATGCGATGCGACCCGATCTGAAACGGCGCGCCGATCGATTCCACGATTCGCTTCGCGACGACCAGCACATCGTCTTCGCCTGAAATGCCTTCCAGGATGGCGGTAAATTCATCGCCGCCCATGCGGGCGACCGTATCGACCTCCCGCACGCATTCCATCAATCGTGTCGCAACCTCTTTCAGTAACTCATCGCCGATATCGTGCCCGAGCGTGTCGTTGACGGCTTTGAAACGATCCAGATCGAGGAGCATCACCGCGAGGGGCTGGTCTTTCCGCTTGCTGCGCGCCATGGCATGGATCAAGCGGTCACGAAACAGCGCCCGATTGATTAAGCCGGTGAGCGCATCGTGTTGCGCAAGGTAGGTCAGCCGTTCCTGCGCCTTTTTGCGTTCGATGGCATAGAGTATCGAACGTGCAAGAAACTCAGCCCCGCCGTCTCCCTTGACTAAGTAATCCTGCGCGCCGTGCTGGAGCGCCTGTAGCGCGAGCGGATGGTCATCGTGGCCGCTCAATACGACGACCGGGACATCAGGGCTGGTTGCCAGCACCTGCGTCACCGTGGCCAGGCCATGCGTGTCCGGGAGCGACAGATCGAGGAGGACGACATCGAATCGCTCCCGGCTCAATCGGGCTAGGCCATCCGCCAGAATGGAAGCATGCGTAATCTCGAATCGGTCCAGCGACCATTCGGCAAGGAGATCCTGCGTCAGTTGCGCATCGACGGAATTGTCTTCCACCAGCAGCAGTTTAATCATGCGGCGGCGCTCAGGTTCGAATCGTAGCCAACTGTGATGGGCTGACGCGGAGGTGCTGTGGCGTAGAGATCGTCGCCAAACGATCAGCCATGAGGTCCGGCAGGGTCGCGCTCATCATATGTGAATGGCAAGACTGGACTCGGATTCAGAGCGGGATCTCTCCCGGCCCATGGTTTCCTACAGTTGAAGGACCGGCTCGACGGGGATTCTAGCATGTCGCGTCGAACCGTCAAACAATAGCCTGCTTCCTCGCGTGATCATGGTGTCGAGGAAATGGGCCACGCTGTCGTGATGGCCCTGCTCGTTCATCTCACGTCACTGCCGATTTCGCCTCTCTCCTGCGACGGACCGGGACGAACTGATGACCAAAATACGGCCAGGTGGTGCCCCAAAACGGCCCGTCTCAGGATCCTTCGTGTCGGAGCGACATTGTGGCTGGAAACCCTTGACCTAACCACGCGAAGTTATTGGCGCTGAACGTTTTTGTGCGAGCGACGAAGTGGCATGAATTCTGCGGGAGCATGACTGGTTCGCAACGCTCTGAAGTCCCCACCACATGAACGGCAGGGGACGGGGAGGACGTATGGCCAACGAACACTCAGCTCGGAACGGGCGCGCTTGTCAACGCACACATCTCCCCGATCATCGTCCGAATGGAGACGGTCGGGCATCCGTCTCCTGGGCGTGTTCATTGGCGATAGCGAGTGTGCTGATGATAGGTGAGTCCGCCTTCGGAGAAAGCGATATCTACGGCTATGTGGGAGCGAACGGCCTGTTCGAGATGACGAATGTTCCCACTGACCGGCGCTTTCGTCCGGCCGAATTGCAGGCCAACCGGCTATCGCATCGAGTGCCTGCGGAAGAAGTACAGGACGCCGTGGAGCGCTATGCCTGGCAGTTTCAGCTGCATCCGGCCCTGCTGCTGGCCGTGATCAAGGCAGAGTCGGACTTTAACCCCACCGTCATTTCGCGGGCCGGAGCGGTGGGTCTCATGCAGTTAATTCCCGAAACGGCCATTCGTCACGGTGTGCAGAATTTGTACGATACCGGGGACAATATTCGCGGCGGCGCGCGACATTTGCGGTATTTGCTGGATCGTTTTAACGGGAATGTACGATTAGCAGTGGCGGCCTACAATGCGGGTGAACGACGGGTGGAGCGATATCACGCCATCCCGCCCTACCCCGAAACCCGCGACTATGTCCGAAAGGTGATGATTTACTACAAGAGCTTTCGCGGGAATTACCAGGCGACCCCGGGGAAGGCGGTGTTGTTGGCTATCCACTCGAAGCCGTTGCGGCTGGAGTCCGTAGCTGTTCCAGTCGATTTCCGGAATACTCGCCCTGCTGCTAAAAAGTAGCGGCAGCCACGGACTCCTTTAGCCCGTCTTATACATGCTGGTTCGTCGTGAAATCGCCGGATCACGTTGCAAGACCGGCGCGCCAAATGTCCGTCGCAGCCGTGAATCGGCGAGTGCAGAAGAAGGGCTCATGGATAGCTAGGAGCGTCGGTAAATGGATGCGCCGTGGAAGGATCCATACATCAGAGACCGTTCCGTTGTAGGCATTTCCGCAGAGAGCCGGAAAGGAAGGTGTTGAATATGAATGCATCCGGTACCAGGCACAGCGCAGGGATTGTTCTACCAAGAGCTGCGTGAGTGTACATTTCCACCGTGATCGATTCCCGCTCCACATAGCACGGATTGAGGCGAGACAGTGGCGCATTGAATCAGCGTGACAGATGGGCAGTAAACCTTGCCGCAATACTTCATTAGGCAAGGTGTTCGCGTGTTATTGGCAGATACCGGAGGGCGCCTGGTGCGATCGAAGCCGTTCTTCCAGCCGCCATTCATAATCGAGTAGTTTTGAACAATCTCTTTCCGGACCGAATTTCAGGGGCATATCACCTGTCCCCCACAGACGGTGATAACTGTCATACAACGCCTGGTCCAACGCCTTCTCAAGCCTCCCTATCAGTCGGTCAATAGTAAAATGCCCATCCGTGAGACGTGTGCTGCTCGATGACGGCACGAGACGGCCGCTCACGACCTCTTTCGTGACATCAATTCTTCCGGCCAGCAGCGAGGGGCGAATTCCGGCGACTATAGTCGAGTGATTGAAATTATCTTTTTCCCCTGCGCGTGGTTATCCCATCTGCTCCAGCGTGTTCACTGATAAGCGGGGGCGAGCGATCAGAAAGCTAGGGGACTGCCTAGTGGGGTTTCCCTCCATATCGTTTCACCCTAGTGTAACAAAAGCCGACTCGAGGCGTGGACACTATGCCTGGAGGGTGATCATGGCGGAATTTCCCGTGCACCCGGCGAAAGTGACGTCGATCCTGCAGAGCAAAACACCGCTCTGTCCGGGACCGGGCTGTGATGGAAAAATGGAACCGGATTCCAGAATGCGGTCTCTGACTGGCTTGGGACTGTGCGCCCTGGTGTGTCCGGTCTGCCGACATAGCGGATATCGGTCATTAGAAGGAATTCGCCTGTTATTTGCTACCACGCATGAATATGTGTGCAGCTATGGACCTTCCATCCAAAGCCTGACAGTCGTGTTTTCCGGCGCCTCGCTCGCTTCATTGCGCAATAAAGGACTCTGCCCAATTCAATCAGCGCTCTTCGCTGCGCACTGGGCATTGTTGTGCGGGCAACTGGTTGGCGTACTATGCGTCTTTCCGGAAAGTCCGGCCTTTGTGAACTGCTACACCTACTTTCAGCGTGAGATAGTAAGCGATTTTTCTGTTCACTCAACTGATCTGCTCAGGTAGGCAAAGTCTTGTTTCTAAGGGATGTCACGAGCGTTGAGGACACAATGGAGGGGAGGCCATTCTTTGCAAGTTGGTTCATTTGGGCTTGAATGAGCAAGAGGCATCACCGACCCGCTGTCTGCTATCAGATCCCATTACCTCCAGCCACGGGAACAGGATGTTGCGCGAACGTTTCGCTATCTGGTTCTCATGGCATGTATAACGAAGGGACGGCAGGCTGCATGCTATTTCAGTCCGGTTCCTCGGCTACAGGACCCGGGGGTGCGTTTTTTCATGTCGAGGCCGCTCAATTGAAGCTTCGTCTAGTGATTGGCCGAGCACAAGACATCCACATGAAACAGGTCACCATCAAGGCCGGAAATGGTCCGAGCGCTTGAGAAAGGAACAGTATGGGCACAGCACTTCTCTCCAGTGCATGTGTATTACCGGTGAGCGCCATCCTGGAGCGGTCCGGCCTAAGCCGATGGGGTCGCTATCTCTTTACTGGGAGCGGGTTGGTTTTGCTATCCCTGACATGGACAGGAGGCGGGCTAGCTCAACCGGGGACGTTTGATGAGCGCGATACCCGTGTGTTTAAGGCCGTTGCTTGCACCGAGGACAGGCAGCCAGTTGAAGCCCTGTACTATATTGTCGCGAGTCGAGCAGATTTGTCGGAGGGAAAGCCGTCTCCATCCTCGCAATTGATGAAAGATGAGGTGGGAAGCAATTGGCGGGACATATCTTCGCAGCTGACTCTGGAGCAGGTGACTGAAGAACGGTATGCCGATGTCTATCACATTCTTCTGAGCAAGATGATTCCCCGGTTGCAACAGGCGGTCCAAGATAAGACTGGCGTCTCCATTGCCGTTACAGAGGTGAACAGTAGGCCAATGGATCAGCGAAAGGACCAGGATGTGCCGGTTTGTAGTTCGCAGTAGGTATCAATAGATATTGAACCGGTTCTTAAACATCCTATAATTGGCAGCGACATCCCCCCATTGCCTCTTACGAGGGCGTCTCCCGCACCTCGTCTGCCTCAATGCCACCCTCGCTTTGATAATTCTGAAAACCGAAACCTTGCAGGGGCTTGATTGAGGCGTAGTTTTCCCGCAATCCATTGATATTGCCAGCGTTAACTCGATTTCAATGGTCCGATAGGCTCTAACGGAAGAGCGGGATGGAACGATTTCTAGCGCAAATCCGGCACAGCGGCTCGGGGTGTCCCCCTTCATGGAGACAGGTTGGCAGTAGCACAGTTGGTGGCTACCAAAACATCCTCGCGTGGCCCGGGCTGAGATTGCCTGATGAAGGTTGGTTCGAAATCGACGGATGGCGTGCACAGACCGGCACTCGGAGACAATATCCGGCTCGACGTTGTCTGGCGTTTCAAGGTCGGCAGGACAAAAGAACAGAGAACAGAATTCAGCGGCTTTGCCGGATCTGACACGGATCGCATACGGTATCAAACCACCACAGGTCTTCAGGGCAGACCCCGTACCTTCCCATCGCCTCTGCTTGATCCTGCCAGGTTTCCTTGGAGGCGTCTTCCGTCTCTACCACTTTCACTCGTTGGCACCGTTTGCAGTGGAACCAGACCGGGCGACCAAACAAGGCGACTAAAAACTCATTCCGGTTCATTGGTCACACTTCATGTGCCTACGGCATATAGTGGCCCTCCTTCGAGGGGTCCTCCATCAGGACTTCCCTTGTAAGGCACCTCTCTGGAATGGGGAACTCGTAAAGGCCGATAGTTTTGAACAGAAGATTACGAGGTAGAAACTGCGGCAATCTATGCGAGACCTCGGGAGGGGGTTACGAAGAGGCCAGCACTCCATGCGTCAGTGCATATTTGATCAAATCTGCCGTGGTGCGCAGATTCAACTGCTCCATGACCTGCGCCTTGTGAAACTCTACCGTCCTCGTCGAAATCTTCAACCGAAGAGCAATCTCCTTCACCGTCCGGCCCTCGGCCAACAGCTGTAAGACCTCACGCTGGCGAAACGTGAGCGTTTTTTTCTGTTGAGGGTGTCTTGATCCAGTGGTGAGCAATACGTCGAGCAGGTCTTGGGCAATCAGGGGGGTGATGTAGGTATGCCCGGCCCATACCGCCCGAATCGCCTGCTCCAATTCATCGACCGCGGACCGCTTCAGCAGATACCCCGAGGCTCCCGCTTCGAAGGCGGATCGCACATAATCGGCATCGGAATGCATGGTCACAAAGATGACCTTGACCGACGGCTGAACTTTTTTCATCTGCGTGGCCGCATCGATACCGTTCAACAGCGGCATGGATACATCGAGAATGACAATGTCGGGCTCCAGCTTCCGTGCCGCTTCAAGGAGCGCTCGTCCATCCTCCACCATGCCCACGAGCTCGCATTGGGCCTCGAGAATGCGGCGAAAACCCTCCAGTACTAACGAATGGTCGTCGGCCAATAACACGCGCGGCTTAGCCATAATGACTCCCTGACAACGGCACGTGTACTTCGACATGTGTCCCGCAGCCCTGCGCTGCCATCACATCTAAAGTTCCCCGCACCAGTCGTACCCGTTCTTTCATACTCAATAGACCGAGGCGCCCACGCTCCTGCGACGTTGGCGATAGATCGAAGCCGATCCCGTTGTCACGAATCGAGAGGGTGATCATCCCCTCGTCGCAGATCAGTTCTACTTCTACCTCCGATGCGTGCGCATGACGGGCCACGTTGGTCAAGCTTTCCTGCGCAATCCGGTATACGCACGTCGCAAGGTCGGTCGGCACTGGGGTCACGGGATCGCGGTGCACATACACCGCTTCCAGTCCCGTGCTGGCGGAAAAATCATCGACCAACCGCCGGACTGCTTTAGTCAGCCCCAAATCATCCAGGATGGAGGGATGGAAGCGGTAGGCCAGCCGTCTCACATCGTCCGAGACCCTGGTCAGCCTCTCGGTGATCGATGAAATCATTCCCATGATGGCCGCTCTATCGCCGATCTCGTCCTTCTCGATTCGCCGCAAATCCATCGCCACCATGGCCAACCGTTGGTTCACGTCGTCATGCAGGTCTCGCGCAATGCGGCGACGTTCCTCTTCTTGAGCCCTCAAAAGTTGGCCCGCGAGAGATCGGAGTTCTTCACGGCTTTGCTGCAACTCCTGCTCGCTCGCCTTCAATGACTTTTCGCTCTCACGAAGTGATCGTTCCGTTTCCATCCGTTCGCCGATTTCTTCGACGAGCGCCTCATTGACCGAAGCCAGCTCGCGAGTGCGTTCCCTGACACGAATCTCGAGCTCATCATGCGCCTTCCGAAGCGCTTCTTCGGTCTTCCGGCGCTGGAGGAAATAGATGACCGGGCCCCATATCGTCGTCAGGCAAAACAACCGGTTGCTGATCCCCATCCAGAGCGGAACATTTGGCAGAGTGACCCCGAGAAATACGTCCGACAGGGCGAGTACTGAACAACCACCGGCCACAATGAGCGGAACTTTTCGGTCCGGCGAGGCCAGCGACAGCACGACGAGGCCGCCGTACAGGACGCCGTTACCAATACCCAGCGGAAGATAGAGATCCAGGAAAAACAGTCCGATTCCCAGAACGACAATGGTGAGTAGCAGCAATCTGTGAGAGGGCTGTGTCATCGATCAATAATTATCCCCCTTCTATCATGAAGGCTTCAAGGGTATGGCGACCGCACGCTTAAATAAACCACCGCCCCGCTTTGCAAGCCATGCTTGCACGGCGCGTGTGATGTCATGAGCATTCAGCGTGACATCAGAATTCAAAGTTGCCAACCAAGAACGGACGCTCATCGAAATTTGCGCCGCAGACAAAATGACGACCGGCTCAAAGTACGTACCCTGGGGCGGTCCTGATAAGTATGGCCATGGATGGGAACGCTGAGGCGATTACGATCGTCGCGAGAGAAGTGGGAGAGAAAGCCTTTGGCGTGGTTCGACAGAAGCTCGTCTGGATCGACCTTGGAGGGACGCTGCGAGTGTGCTCTCCAGACCACATTCCTAAAGGCCGGTCCCCGCCTTGGTAACAAGTCGGGGCTGCCCCACAGTGGTTCGTACAGGAGTTCGATAAATTACCGTAGGTCCGCTCGCTCAAAAGCCATTGCCTGGTCTTCAACGGCGAGGGCAATGGGATGGATGCGCGAAATCTGCTTCGCGTGTTCTATCCTGTCATGCGCAAGGCAGAGGTGAAAACATTTCGTTGTCACGATTTGCGCCATACCTTCGCCACCCGTCTTGTGCAGGCCGGAGTCGATATTTACACCGTGCAGAAACTCGGACGATGGAAAACCATTTCCATGGTGATGCGGTATGCCCATCATCATCCTGAGAGTTTGCGTGCTGGTGTAGAGATCTTGGATCGCGTTCCGCTGGGAGTGAGCACAGTCGGCTTCGCCCAGGAGTACTGAGTCCGAGACTGAAGCTGCTGTAAGAGGTTGAAAAAGAAGCGGGAAAGGTTGGTTGCGGGGGCCGGATTTGAACCGACGACCTTTGGGTTATGAGCCCAACGAGCTACCAGGCTGCTCCACCCCGCGACAGGATACTAACAGGCGTGTGAAACGAGAGTCAAGGAAGCCGCTACCAGAATTGCATTCGTGAGGGGAGAATGATAAAGCCTGAGCATGCGTATCGTATTCATGGGAACACCTGAATTCGCCGTGCCTTCGTTGGAGGCGTTGCTCACGTCTGGCGATCAGGTCGTGGGTGTGGTGACGCAGCCTGATCGGCCGAAGGGTCGTGGGCAGGATGTCATTCCTTCCCCGGTGAAAATTGTCTGCCAGCGAGAGGGAATTCCTGTACTCCAGCCGCTGAAGATGAAAGATCCTGCCTTTTTGGATGCGTTACGCCAGTGGAAGCCGGATGTCATTGCGGTGACTGCCTTCGGCCGTATCCTGCCGCCCGTCATTTTGGCCTTACCTCCGCGAGGCTGTATCAATGTGCACGGATCGCTGTTGCCGAAGTATCGCGGGGCGGGTCCCGTGCAATGGGCCATTATCAGAGGTGAACGGGAAACCGGTATCACGACCATGTTTATGGCTGAAGGGATGGATACCGGCGACATGCTGCTGCGTGAGACTGTGGAGATTCGTCCCGACGATACCGCCGGCACGCTGGCACCTCGTCTCGCAGAGGTGGGGGGGCGGTTGTTAGTCGAGACGTTGCGTCGCCTCACGGCCGGGACGCTCACGCCGGAACGGCAGGATGATTCGCAGGCGACGATGGCCCCGCTCCTGAAGAAGGAAGATGGACAGATCGATTGGACTCTGTCGGCCGCAGACATCGCGAATCGTGTCCGCGGCCTCTCTCCCTGGCCCGGCGCCTTTACCTCTGTGAACGGCGAGCGGTGGACGCTGTGGCGGGTTGCAGTCGGCGATGAGCTTCAGCGGGCGACTCCGGGCACGATCACGAAAGTGACCAAAGACTGCGTCGATGTGGCCACCGGCCGCGGGACCATTCACATACTTGATATCCAGCCATCCAATAGCCGCCGCATGACGATGGCGCAATACCTGGCAGGCCATCGTGTGTCGGAAGGCATCAGCCTGCAAGCTGGTTTGCCACCACAGAGCTGACCGAGAGCGGTCACGCCCATTCTATTCACGACCTGCCAGCGATGATCACGCCTGCTCCATATGGGAACTGATCCGCCGCAGCCAACGTCATCCGGTCAGGCCGTATCTCCCGGGCGGCATGCCGCCGTGAAGGCGCTGCTGGCCATCGATCAGGCCGGCTTGTTGGATGATCATTTGTTCGATCAGGTCTCTACCGGAGCCGGGTTGGATCTCCGCGATCGGGCATTCATGGTAGAGCTGGTTCGCGGTGTGTTGCGGTATCGCGCGACGCTTGATTGGCGCCTGGGCCTCTTGTCCGATCGGCGCATCGCCAAACTTCCCACCCTCGTGCAAATCATGTTGCGTCTCGGCGCGTATCAAGTGCTGTATCTGGACCGGGTGCCGGATTCAGCGGCGGTAAACGAATCCGTGCAAATGACGAAACAGCTACGCCGGCGTCTCGGGCGAGACTGGAGCGGCTTCGTCAATGCCGTGTTGAGGGCCATGCTGCGAGCGTCGCCGCCGGAGTGGCCGGATCTCGCGAAGGATCTCGTCGATGGATTGGCCGTTCGGTACTCTTGCCCGGCGTGGCTCGTGGAACGTTGGTGTCGACAATGGGGGGCCGAACGAGCCGAAGCCTTGTGCCGGGCCTCGGTTGAAGTCCCTCCGCTCACACTTCGCGTGAACCGGCTTCGAACCACCCGGGCGGCGTTATTGGCCGACTTGGACGCGGCGCAGGTAGAAGCCGGACCGACGTCGATCAGCGAGGTCGGCATTCAATTAGGCGGCACCGGTTCGGTCGCAGACCTGCCTGGATATGCGGCAGGTCATTTTTATGTCGAGGATGAGGCGGGGCAACTGGTGCCCTTGCTGTTGGATGTGCAGCCGGGTCAGCGTGTGTTGGATGCCTGCGCAGCGCCTGGCGGCAAGGCGACGCATCTCGCCGCGCTTATGGAGAATCGAGGCGAAATCGTGGGGGTAGACCGGGCCGCTTCACGCCTGGACCTGGTGAGGGACAATTGCCGCCGCCTGGGGGTGGAGATCGTCACGCCAATCGTGGGTGACATCCGTCACTTGATAGGTGTGGGGGTGGCGCCGAGGAAGCGCACTGGCCCCACTTCGTCGCCTGAGATGTGGCTGCGTCCGTTCGATCGGATTTTACTCGATGCGCCGTGCACTGGCCTCGGCGTGCTGCGGCGTCATCCCGAGGCCAAGTGGTACAAGACGCCAGACTCCATCGCGCAACACCGGCAGGCGCAGCTGGAATTGCTCGCCGCGACGAGTCGTCTCTTGCGACCTGGTGGGGTGTTGGTCTATAGTACCTGCTCGATTGAGCCGGAAGAAACCGAATCGGTCATCGACGAGTTCTGTCAGTCTCATCGTGAATTTCAGCGCGACGCGATCGCGCCCTGGTTACCCCCAGCCGGTCTGCCGTTTCTGACCCCTCGAGGGGACCTGTCTACGATGGCCAATAGGAATAACATGGATGCGTTTTTTGCCGCCCGTGTGCGGAGGAGCGAGTGATGGCCGGCGGGAATGTACGTATTGCGCCTTCTATTCTGTCGGCCGACTTTGCGCGCCTGGCCGAAGAGGTTGCCCGGGTCGAAGAGGCGGGTGCCGATTGGTTGCACGTGGATGTGATGGACGGGCACTTCGTGCCGAACTTGACGATCGGGCCCCCGGTTGTTGAAGCCCTTAGAAAAGTCACCAGCCTGCCGCTGGACGTGCATCTCATGATGACCAATCCGGATGCGTTCATCGGGGAGTTCGCCGAAGCAGGCGCCGACTATCTCACCGTTCACGTGGAAACCTGCCCCCATCTGCATAGGACCGTGCAATTGATCAAGGAGCGTGGTGTGAAGGCTGGTGTCACCTTGAATCCAGCCACGCCGGCGATCGCCCTGTCAGAAATCGTCTGCGATGCCGATCTCATCCTCATCATGTCCGTGAACCCGGGGTTCGGCGGACAACAATTTATTCCCGCGTCCTTACCAAAGATTGCCAACGTGCGAGCCCTGATCGACCGGACCCACAGCCACGCGCTCCTTGAGGTGGATGGGGGCGTGAAACCGGACAACGCGGAATCGATTCTTGAGGCCGGGGCCGACGTGTTGGTGGCGGGATCCGCCGTGTTTTCCCATCATGATTATGCCGCCGCCATTACGGCGCTCAGAGTCGGTCATGTACCACCGCCGCGGACCAACAGGATTACCGCCGCCCGGCGTTAGAAGAGGCATCGGACCGCACCGTCATTCATGGATAACCTTCATCCTCTCGAAAGCAAAGTGCTGCTGGCCTTGGCCCCGCAGCCTGGTTCGCCTTCCACGCTTGATCAACTCGCGGCATCCACCGGGCTAGAACCCTCGCAGTTGAGCATGGCCGTCGAATGGCTTTTAGCCAAATCCCTGATTGCCGTGCACGCGGAAACCGTTGCGTATATCGCTTCGCTGACGCCGACCGGTGAGGTGTTTTTCGAGAAGTACTCACCAATTGAACGGGTTCTGTCGGCGGCGCGGGAAGCCGGGCAAACCGGCAAACGCCTGACGATTCAGGATATCCAGGCCAAAGAAGCGCTCGAACCGTCGGATGTCAGCAAGGCGGTCGGGACCCTCAAGAAAGAAGGGGCTATCCTGATCGTGCAGGGCGGATGCCTTGAAAGTACCGGGCGGAATAGTGCCACGGCAGAGGCGATGCGCGCCCTGTTGCAGGAATTGCGGAGCGGGCCACGTGAGTTGCAGACGTTTGCTGAACCGCTGCGGGCCGTACTTCAGCAGCATGCGGTCAAACGTGGGAATGCGCGCGAGCCCTTTCGGGTCGATGAACGGGTGACGCGGTCGTTTCTCCTGACGCACACCGGCCAGGAGGCGGCTGATCAGCTGTCGCGCGACGGCGTGGCCGAAGAAGTCTCGCAATTGACGCCCGAACTCCTCAAGGAAGGCGCCTGGCGGACGAAGCAGTTCCGGAAATATACGATCAGTTTGCGAGCCCCGAGGATCGCAGCCGGGAAACGGCATCCCTACCGGGAGTTTCTGGATCTTGTGAAGCTCAAGCTGGTCAGCATGGGGTTTCAGGAAATGCGTGGGACGCTCGTTGAAACCGAGTTCTGGAATATGGACGCGTTGTTCATGCCGCAATTTCATCCCGCGCGGGATATCCACGATGTCTACTTTGTGAAAAACCCGACCCATGCCCGTGACATCGCCGAACCGTATCTGACGAATGTGACGCAGGTCCACGAAAAGGGAACGGGGGCGGGATCAACCGGCTGGGGCTATCGGTTCGACGCGGAGCGGGCCAAGCGGTTGGTGTTGCGAAGCCAAGGGACTGCCGTCTCTGCGCGCAGGCTGGCGGCGAGCCCGTCCGTGCCGGGGAAGTACTTCTCCATCGCCCGCTGTTTTCGGTACGACCAGGTGGACGCCACTCATGCGACCGATTTTTTTCAGGTGGAAGGCATCGTGTTAGGTTCGGATATCAACTTCCGGACGTTGTTGGGATTGTTGAACCTGTTCGCCCGCGAAGTGGCGCAGGCCAAGGAAGTGAAATTTCTTCCGGCCTATTTCCCGTTCACTGAACCGTCGGTCGAGATGCATGTGCGTCACCCGAAGCTTGGCTGGATGGAGCTGGGGGGCGCGGGATTGTTCCGCCCTGAAGTCACGGCGCCGCTCGGCGTCTCGGTGCCGGTGATTGCCTGGGGACTCGGACTGGATCGTATGGCGATGGTGGCGTTGGGTATTCATGATATTCGTGACCTGTTCTCGGCTGATCTGGAATTCATTCGGACGATGCGGGGAAGCTTTTAGGACCAGTACACCATGCCCACTATTTCCCTACAACGAGACGATCTTGAGGCGTTGATCGCGGGGCGGGACAAAACGCCGTCCCGCATGTCGATCGACCAGCTTGAGCAATGGCTGATGTTGGTGAAAGGCGAGTTGAAGGGGCACAACACCGACACCGGTGAACTGCGGATTGAGTTGCAGGACAGCAACCGGCCTGACTTGTGGTGTTGCGAAGGAATCGCACGGCAGATCAGGACCAAGCAGCAGGGCAGCGCGATATCCTATCCCTTTTTCAAGAAACAGAAACGCGTGGCTGAAAAACTCGTGGTGGCCCCGGGTCTGGAGCAAATCCGTCCCTATGTGGCAGCCTGTACAGCGATCGGTTATCGGGTGACGGCGTCTGGTCTGACTCAATTGATTCAGACGCAGGAAAAGCTGGCCGACATTTTCGGACGCAAGCGTCGCACCGTGTCCATCGGCCTCTATCGTCTGGCGCCGATTGTGTTTCCTGTCTCGTACGACCTGGTGAAGCCGGATGACGTGCGATTCACGCCGTTGGGTATGCAGACGGTGATGACCCTGCGCGAGATCCTCCTGGTCCATCCCAAAGGGGTGGAGTATGGCGGAATCGTGAGTGGCCACGATCGACTCCCGGTCTTGCGCGATGCCAAGGGGCAGGTCTTGTCGTTTCCACCGATCATCAACAGCCGTGAGATCGGAGAGGTGCAGGTGGGAGACGATCAGCTGTTCGTAGAGGTGACAGGGACAGATCTCCAGATGGTCGCGCTGACGTTGAATATTTTTGCGGCGAACCTTGCCGATCGGGGCGCCGTCATTGCGCCGGTGGAAATTCAGTCGCCGGTGAAAACCGCGTTCGGGAAACGCTGGCACACACCGATCGATTTCGGCGCGCCGCGGACTATTCCGCTCAAGGCCATTGAAACCGCTCTGGGAGAAGCGTTAGGCAGCAAAGAAGTTACCACGGCGCTCAAGTCCTATGGCTACACGGTGAAATCAGCCGGACCCAAAGTCGCCGTGCAGTTGCCGCCGTACCGCAATGACCTGCTGCATACTGTGGATGTGGTTGAGGATGTGGCCATCAGTCAGGGTTATGCACGGTTTGCTCCAGTCATGCCCTCGCAGTTCACGGTGGGAGGGCTGTCGCGGTTGGAGCACATGGCCGACCGGGTTCGTCATCTCATGGTGGGGATGGAATTTCAGGAAATCATTTCCAACATCATGGGGTCTCACCAGGATTTTTGCACGCGCATGCGCTTGGATGGCACTGAGTGGGCGAAAGTCGTGGAAGTGGATAATGTGATGTCGCTTAGCTATTCGTGCCTGCGCCAGTGGATCACCCCTTCGTTGTTGCAGGTGGAGACCAATTCGAGCCGGGCGTTTTATCCGCATCGGATGTTCGAGGTCGGTGAGGTGGCTGTACCCGATGCTCGCGCCGATGTCGGGTCACGGACGATTACCATGTTGGGTGCGGTCATCGCGCATGCCGGGGCGCACTTTTCAGAAATCCATTCCTGTTTGGATTTGCTGCTCTATTATTTGGACCGGTCTTTTACCTTGGAGCCGGTTCCTCATCCCTCGTTTCTTGAGGGCAGGGCAGGACGGATCATGTTGGATGGACGAGCCATCGGCCTGCTTGGAGAATTGCACCCGGAGGTGTTGGAACAGTGGCAAATCGGGGTGCCGACCGTTGCGTTGGAACTGGAAGTCGATCGATTGCTGGATGAAGCGTGACGGGAACATCCGTTGAATAAGATGTTCCCGTCACGGACAGTGAGAGGTAACGACTAGCTCGCCGCAGTAGCGAGTTGCTGTTTGGCCACCCCGACGAGTTTCTCGAATCCCGCCATATCCCGGATCGCCATATCGGATAGGACTTTCCGATCCAGCAAGATATTCGCCTTCTTCAATGCGTTCATGAAGCGGCTATATGCGATGCCGTGCAACCGGGTGGCGGCGCTGATGCGCGCAATCCAGAGTTGGCGGAAGTCGCGCTTGCGATGTTTTCGCCCGGAGTAGGCATAGGCCTGCCCTTTGTCGACCGATTCAGTTGCTGTTCGGAACAGCCGGCTTTTGGCGCCATACTGGCCTTTCGCCAGTTTCAGGCGCTTCTTTCGCCGCTGTCGTGTTTTGGGACCACCTTTTGTACGAGGCATGGGACGCGACTCCTTTCAGATCCTATTCACGGCACAATCATCGTTACTGCGGAAGCAACTTGTTCAACGCGGGCGTTGACGCAGAGGAGACCTCCGTGGCCCCCTTCAGGCTCCGCTTGCGATCGCGTGGCTTGCCGGTCAGCAAATGCCGGCCGCCGGCCTTTCGACGAACCAGCTTGCCCGTTCCCGTGCGTCGGAACCGCTTCTTCGCGCCGCTGTGGGTTTTCATCTTGATCTTCATACTGTCATTCCTTCCTTGCGCGCGTAATGCACGCTATTTGGGAGCCAAAATCATGATCAGGCTCCGTCCTTCCATCCTCGGCGCAAACTCAACGGTTCCCGCTTCCATACACTGCTGAATCACACTCGTCATCATTGTGCGGCCCATTTCCTGGTTGGCCATCTCGCGTCCGCGATACGTCAGGGTCACTTTGGTCTTGTTCCCGTCGGCCAGGAATTCTTTGATCTGCCGGATTTTAATCTCAAGATCATGTTTGTCGGTGCGCGGTCGCAGCTTGATCTCTTTGACCTGCGTCGATTTCTGATGCCGCCGGCTCTGGTGATCCTTTTTGCTGAGCTCGAACTTATACTTCCCATAGTCCATGATCCGGCAAACCGGAGGCTGCGAGGTCGGGGCAACCTCAACCAAATCGTAGCCCCCTTCCTGTGCCTTATTGAATGCCTCTACGGTCGGCAATATTCCTAATTGCTCGCCGTCAGGACCGATGACTCGAACTTCCCGAATCCTGATTTCCCGGTTTACGCGTAATTTAGGGACGATAGGTCACCTCGTTTGTGAGTGGGTTGCTGTGTCGCGTAATGATTGACTCGTGTCTGTGCGGATGAGTTCCAGGAATTGTTCGATAGGCATAGTCCCATGATCAGCTTTGCTTCGCCCGCGAACCGCCACCATGCCACTCTGTACTTCCTTGTCGCCCACCACCAGCATATAGGGAATCTTATTCTTTTCCGCTTCCCGTATCTTAAAGCCGATTTTTTCATTGCGGAGATCCGCCTCAACCCGATAGCCGTGGCTCTTAAGGGTGGAGACGATCTTTGCCGCGAATGCCTGTTGGTGGTCGGTGATTGTCAGTACCACCGCTTGAACCGGAGCCAACCACGTCGGAAAGGCGCCGGCGTAGTGTTCGATCAAGATGCCGAAGAAGCGCTCAATCGATCCCATGAGCGCTCGATGAATCATGATGGGCTGGTGGTGTTTGCCGTCCTCACCCGTGTAGGCCAGTTTGAAGCGCTCAGGATTGTTGAAATCGACCTGCACCGTCGAGCATTGCCAGGAACGACCGAGCACGTCCTTGATCTTGATGTCGATTTTCGGGCCGTAGAACACGCCTTCGCCGGGATCCACTTGATAGGCCACGTTCCGGCTCTTCAGCGCAGCTTCCAGCGCATTGGTGGCAACGGTCCAGTTCTCGTCCGAGCCGACCGATTTCTCCGGCCGCGTCGAAAGGTAGATTTCAAATTCCGTGAATCCGAAAGTGCCGAGGACGAAAAAGGTAAAGTCCAGCACACGGCTGACTTCGGCCTCGATCTGATCGGGCCGGCAGAATAAATGCGCGTCATCCTGGGTAAAGCCGCGAACCCGCAGCAGGCCATGCAAGACGCCGGTTCGTTCGTAACGATACACGGTGCCCAGTTCTCCATACCGGATCGGCAAATCCCGATAGCTGCGCAAGTGAGATTTGTAAATCATGATATGGAAGGGACAGTTCATCGGCTTGAGCTGATATTCGCTGCCTTCCAATTTCATCGAGGCGAACATGTTTTCGCGGTAGTAGTCGACGTGGCCGCTGGTTTTCCACAGGTCGAGCCTGGCGACATGCGGGGAATAGACCAGGTCGTACCCGTCTTTGATATGTTGCTCTCGCCAGAAATTCTCGATGAGCAACCGAATCAGGGATCCCTTGGGATGCCAGAGAACCAAGCCTGGACCGATGTCGTCCTGAATCGTGATCAGGTCGAGTTCTTTGCCGAGCTTGCGATGGTCGCGACGTTTGATCTCTTCGAGTTTCGCCAGATGGGCATCGAGTTCTTTTTTTGTGGGGAAGGAGGTGCCGTAGACCCGCTGCAGCATGGGATTGCGTTCGTCGCCCCGCCAATAGGCGCCTCCGGTCGAGAGGAGCTTAAAGGCACCCACGTGGCCGGTTGTGGGAAGGTGCGGCCCGCGACAGAGATCGACAAATTCTCCCTGGCGATAGAGGGAAATCGGGGAACTGTCCTCGAAGCTCTTGATCAATTCGACCTTATAGGCTTCTCCGCGGTCCTGAAAAAACTTGATCGCGTCTTCTTTAGACAGTTCGCTTCGGCTGACGGGTAAACCGCGTTTGGTGATTTCGATGGCGCGCGCTTCGATCTTTTCCAGGTCTTCCGGGGTAAACGGCCGATCGAACGCGAAGTCGTAATAGAATCCGTCTTCCAAGGCGGGACCGATCGTGAGTTGCGCGGTCGGGAACACTTCCTTTACGGCTTGAGCCATAATGTGAGTGCTGCTGTGGCGATAAACTTCACGCCCCTCGGCCGATTCAAAGGTCAAGGGTTCGATGGTCGCGTCTTGATCCAACGCGTGAAACAAGTCCATAGGCGCGCCGTTAACCTTGGCGGCCAGGATCTTGCCGTCGAGGCGTCCGCCCTGCGGAGTTAAGGCTTCGCGGATGGTGCATCCTGTTGGTACTTGTTTTCGAGTTCCGTCAGGAAGGGTGATGTGAATGAGCTGTGAGGCCACTCCGGTTAATCCTGCAAAAAATAGAACGTCGCGCCGACCACCCCGCTGCGGGTAATCGGATCACGAACTTCGTGAGCGAACCAAAATGGTAGGCGCGGACGGTCTTGAACCGTCGACCTCTACCGTGTCAAGGTAGCGCTCTCCCCCTGAGCTACGCGCCTATCGATCGGCGATGCTAATACAGGCCTACCAAAGGTGTCAAGGTAACGCGATGGCAAGACAGGCTTTTCTCTGCGGCCGCGGAATGCAGTGCGCCTTTTCAATGGCTCATGCCGGAGCCTGCCGACTCACTATTTGACCGCAGCCTTCAGTTCCTTACCAGCCGAAAATTTGGGAATGCGGGCGGCCGGAATTTTCAAGGCTTCGCCGGTCCGCGGATTGCGTCCCATTCTGGCCTTGCGCTTCGAGATCGTGAATGTGCCGAAATTGACCAGCGTCACGCGTTTTCCCTTCTTGAGCGATGTGGTGACTGCGCCGGTGAAGGCTTCGAGCGCGACCGTTGCGGCGACCTTCGTGATGCCGGCGCTATTCGCCATTTTTGCGATCAATTCTTCCTTGGTCATTGCTTCCCTCCGTTGGTAGTTGGCGACCTGTGGGTGTGATGCATGGGCGTACCTGTGACGCCTGTAGATGAGGTGCGACTCAGCCGCAAGGTGCGTTAGCTGGCCCTGGCGCGTTTGACCGGGATGTCCAGATCGAGAATTTTCTTTCTCAGCGTATTGCGATTCAGGCCAAGCAGTTCGGCGGCTTGAATCTGGTTGCCCTTGGTCTCCCGCAAGGTCAGCAGAATCAACGGACGTTCGACTGCGGCAATCAGCATCGGGTGCAGGTTTTTGCCTGAGCCGTTCCGCATGCCTTTAACGAAATCACCAACTTTGTGTTCGAGGTAGGAGTCCAGGCACAACGCTTGTCCTTTGCCGTTGGACGGAGGCACATCGGCCTTCGGAGCTTTGGATGCCTGAAGGGCAGGCGCCGTGCGTTTCAGCACGGTGCGAGACCCCACGAGGAGCAGTGTGCGTGAAGGATCGATACCCGTGAGCAGTTTGCCCAGGTCGGCGGCGGCGGCCAGCTTCGATTCGATGATGACAGCATCGAAGTCGCGCTTCGCCAGGTCCTTCTGCAGCGATTGGCCTTCTCGGGCGATCGTAATCGCCTGCTCACCGAACAGATCCTTATAGTGCGACCGGATCTCGCTGTCTGTACTGAGCAAGAGAATATTAAATGTTGATGGGCGCAGCGTCATGAGAAGGTACCGAGGAAGAAGAGGGCGGGATTATTGCTCACCCCCTGTATGATGTCAATGATGAAAAATCTGCCGCCACTTCTCGCATCCTGATCTGTCAAAGCGGCCAACAGTGCGGTCGATCAGGTTACCGCTCAATGTCTCCGTAAGGGCGCGGGCGAGAGCCTTACGATGGACCGGGGCGTCCCTGCGGTCACTCAAGCAACCAATAGCCAAGGGTGGATGTCTGAATCCTTGAGGTGAGCGGGGCAGCGTCGATATGCCTCACCAAGTGAGTGAGGGCCAGACTTGACAGGAAAGAGGGGCGCACGGTATAGACGTTCATGAATCCCCATCGGAATAGTCGCAAATGAAGGTCAGCCTGAGAGCCACCTATGGGATCATTGCTGCCGTGGACCTTGCGCTCCACCATGCCGAGCACCCGGTGTGCGCAAAGTCGATTGCCAAGCGCCAGGCCATCCCGGCTCGCTTTCTGGAGCAGGTGCTTCATGCGATGAAGAAAGCGGGAGTCGTGACGAGTCAGCGTGGAGCCCAGGGTGGGTATGTGTTGAGTCGAAAGCCCTCGGAGCTTTCTGTGGCCGATATTCTCGATGCCTTAGAAGGCCCGCTTCTCACGACGAATGGAGATGCCGCCCCGAAACCGTCATCGTCGCGAGGGGCGAAGCAAGAGGCCCTCCTCGCGCATATCTGGGATCGTGTGAAACGGGCGGAATTGAGTGTGTTATCCGAAGTGACGGTCGAGGAGCTGGCGAAACGTCAGCGGGCCCTCGACGCGCAACATACCTTGATGTATCACATTTGAAATCCCTCAGGATGCACCCGCACATTACTTCCGAACCGACGAGGTCGTTATGATAGGTAGTCACACAGAAGCTCTGCGTCCCACAGTGAAGAACGAGCCCATCCCCGCCCATATTGTCGAAGAAATCGAGACGTTCGAGGCTGAAACCCAACGTGTGCTGGCCGGCGATCTCTCGACCGACATTTTCAAGCCTTTCCGGCTGCAGTATGGCATTTACGGCCAACGGCAGCCGGGCGTGCAGATGGTCCGGATCAAAATTCCGTTCGGCGGACTGACGGCCAATCAGTTGCGGCGAGTCGCCGAACTGGCCGACCAGTTCGCCACCGGTGTGGGGCATGTGACGACACGCCAGGACATTCAGCTGCATTTCGTGGAGCTCAAGCATGTCCCCGAAATGATGCGTCAGCTCGCCTCCGTTGGGCTGACGACTCGCGAAGCCTGCGCCAACACGGTGCGCAATGTGACGGCCTGCCATTTGGCCGGGGTGTGCCAGGGCGAGGTGTTTGATGTGACGCCCTATGCGAAAACGGTGGCCTATCATCTCCTTCGCAATCCGCTCAATCAGAGCCTTCCGCGAAAGTTTAAGATCGCGCTCTCAGGCTGCCGGCAGGATTGCGCGCTCACGCCTATTCACGACATCGGCTTGCTGGCGGCGAAGCGGGCGGATGGAACCATCGGGTTCCGGATGGTGGCCGGCGGTGGCTTGGGATCGACCCCGCGCATGGCTCAAGTGCTCCGGGAATTTACGCCGATGGACGAATTGCTGCCGACCATCGAAGCGGTGATTAAAGTGTTTGATACGTTGGGGAACCGCAAGAATCGGAATAAGGCCCGCATGAAGTTCGTTATCGAGAAGCTCGGGTTTGACGAGTTCAAGCGCCGGTGGGAAGCGGCCTATGCGGCCATGGGGTATGCGGTGCCGACACATGAACCGATCACGTTGCTGGAGTACGCCGATACGCCGCCGTTGTTGATGCCGACGAAAGCGCCGAGCAGCACCAACGGAAACGGGAACGGCGCCGCATCGCGCAACGGAGCCGAGTCGGCCTTTGAAGCGTGGAAGCGGACCAATGTCGTGCCTCAACGGCAGCCAGGATTTGCCGCGGCGGCGATCAAACTGCCGATGGGCGATCTGACCGGCGAGCAAATGTGGGCGGTGGCCGACCTGGCCGAACGATACTCCAATGGAAATATCCGCACCACTATCAATCAGAACGTGATGATCCGGTGGATTCAAGAGGAACGGCTGAGCGCATTTTATGAGGAACTCGTGGGGCACAGCCTGGGCGATCCCGGCGCCGAGCTTGTCGAGGACATCATTGCTTGCCCCGGCACGGATACATGCGGCTTGGGGATCACTTCGTCAAAGGGCATGGCTCGTGCGTTGGCTGAAGTCTTTCCTGCCGGTCAGGTGCCGGAAGATCTGCGAGATGTCAGCGTCAAAATCAGCGGCTGCCATAATTCCTGTGCCCAGCATCATATTGCGACCATCGGGCTCCACGGAGTCGGCAAGCGTCTCGGCGAACACACCGCGCCTCACTATGAACTGCACCTGGGGGGCCATGTAGACGGCACGCCGAAGATCGGGCAACTCGTGGTGAAGTTGCCGGCGAAGAGTGTTCCGGCGGCGGTGCGCCATCTGGTCGACGTGTATCGCCGGGACCGGAAGTCCGGTGAAAGTTTGCAGGCATTCATCGGGCGGGTCGGAAAAAACGTCCTGAAGGACGAACTCATTTCGTATACGATCGTTCCGCCGCATGATCAGGATCCGACCTACTATTACGATTGGGAAGGCGAAGCGGAATTTGTGTTGGAGGATTTAGGTCCCGGCGAGTGCGCAGGCGGAGCCTTGGAGATGATCGACGACCGCATGTTGGAGGCCGATCAGGAACTCTATCAAGCAAAATTGCTCGTGGAGAAACATCAATACGCTCTCTCGGTGAACAAATCGTACCGTGCCGTGCTGGCGGCGGCCAAGGGGCTGCTGGTGACCGAAGGGATCGATCCGGCGACCGATGCCGAGACATTTCAGGAATTCGACGTGCGTTTGGCGAGCAAAGGCATCGTGCCGGCGACGTATCAGAATCTTGGCGCGCAAGTCGGCGATTTGGGATCAAAGGATGCGACGGCCGAGGCCGCGAATGAAAAAATGGCCTTCGCCAAGCGGTTTCTCTCGGTCTGCCGGGCTGCCACCGAGCAGATGGGGAAAGATCTAAAGTTAGCCCAGGTGAAGGAAGAAGCCGTGCCGACTGCGGCTCCTGCGGTTCCTGCGGTTCCTGCCGCACCCGCACCAGTTGCCGCGGCTCAGGCGTCTGTGTACGACCTGCGCGGCGTGGCCTGCCCGATGAACTACGTGAAGACGAAATTGAAATTGGAGATGATGGACAATGGCGAGCAGCTCGAAGTCTGGCTGGATGCCGGGGAACCCATACGGAACGTGCCGATGAGCTTGCGCAATGACGGCCACAAGATCCTGACAGAAGGGCCGTTGGAGCCAGAAGCCAAACATTTCAAGATTCTTGTGGAAAAAGTCGAGGGGTAAGAAGGGTGAACGAAACACAGCAGCCCGCTGAACGACCCTCCGGCGCAGAACTGAAGGCCCTCAGCGATTCGTTTGAAGACAAGCAGCCCTGGGACGTGCTGGCGTACGCCTTGAAGACGTATCAGCAACGGATTGTGTTGGCGTGCAGTTTCGGGGCTGAAGATGTGGCGCTGGTCGATATGGTGCATCGGATCGATCCGGAAGCGCCGCTCTTCTACCTCGATACCGATTTTCTGTTCCCGGAAACGTTCGATGTGCGGGATCGCATTGTCGCGCGATATGGACTTAAACCGGCGCAGGTGATTCAGATGAAGTCGCTCTTGACGCCGGAGCAGCAGGCTGCCCAACATGGGGCGGCCCTCTGGGCGAGCAAGCCTGACCAGTGCTGCGATCTGAGAAAAATCGAGCCATTGACCCGCATTCTCGGGCGTTACAGGGCGTGGATTACCGGCATCAGGCGGGATCAGGCCCTGACCAGGGCCAATGCGGGGCTGATCGAGTGGGATAAGAAGTTCAACCTTGTCAAAGTGAATCCCCTGGCCAAGTGGAGTAGTGAGCAGGTGTGGACGTACCTCCAACTCCATGAGGTGCCGTACAACACATTGCACGACCGCAACTATCCCAGCATCGGTTGCACGCATTGCACCGCGCCTGTCCTTCCGGGAGACGATCCGCGTTCCGGTCGGTGGAAAAATTTCGGCAAGACCGAATGCGGACTGCACAAATAACATCATCGTCATCCTGACACCAGACAAGGTTACGACCATCACATGCAACATCTGCTCGCCAAAGTCGCCAAAGGTCAAAAGACGTCTAAAGATCTCACGTGGGAAGAAGCCAAACAGGCCATGCGCCTGATGATCGAAGGGACCGCCACGCAGGCTCAGATCGGCGCGTTTTTAACGGCCATGCGTTTCAAGTCCGAGTCGGTCACGGAGTTGGCCGCGTTCACCGCCACTGCCAGGCAGTATGTTCCGCCGGTCCCGGTCCGTTCCGGACTCGGAGTGGTGGACGTGCCGGTGTATGGGGGAAAGCGGGAAACATTTCACGCGATTGTTCCCGCCGCGATTATTGCGGCGGCGGCTGGCGCGGTGGTGTTGCTTCATGGCGTGGATGGACCTGCCGATCGGTGGGGCGTCTCGGCAGTACTGAAGCTCCTGGGTATTCCTACCGATCAGACCGCCAAGCTCGTCGGGCCTGAACTGGAAAGGAAGGGATTGGCCTATCTGGATTTGGCGCTGTACCACCCGCCGGTGAGCCGGTTCCTCGAAATGCGGCAGGAATTGGGCGTGCGTAATTTCTTCCACCCGGTGGCGAGAATGCTCAATCCTGCTCGTGCCCGCTCCCAGGTGATCGGGCTCTCGCATCCGCCCTATTTTGAAAAGACGGTCGAAGCGTTGCGTATGCTCAGTTGTCCGCGCGCACTGGTGATCCGCGGTGTCGAAGGCGATCCGGAGCTTTCCATCGGCAACTCAACCCGTCTCCTGGAACTCAAAGACGAACGCATCACACCCTTCACCTTTCAGCCCAAAGACGCCGGGCTGGCCATGGCGACATTCCGCGAAATGGCAGGGTTCCCGGCGGAGCAGCGTGAGCGGGAAGCCGATTTGATCAAGCGGTTAGTCGCGAACGAGATTCAGGGTGGGCAACGAGACTGGGTGTTGCTGAATGCAGCCATGTTGCTCTATGCGGCCGGCAAGGGGACGTCGATCACCGGAAATCTAGCGGCAGCTCGCAGCGCATTGGAGTCCGGCCAGGCCAAGGCCAAATTAGCAGAGCTGATCGCAGGAGTCGGGACGGAAGCAGGAGCAGGGTCGAAGATCGGCCTCTCCGCCTAATATACACGAGTGTGAATCATGAAACATTTGCGTCAACTTGAAGACCAAAGCGTCTACATCCTTCGCGAAGCCTACAAGCACTTCAATCACCTCGCCATGCTGTGGTCGATGGGGAAGGATTCGACGGTCCTGCTGTGGCTGGCTCGCAAGGCCTTTTTCGGGCATGTGCCCTTTCCCTTACTGCACGTGGATACGAGTTACAAAATCCCGGCGATGATCGAATACCGTGACCGGATTGCGCGTGAATGGCGCCTCAATCTGGTGGTGGGTCAGAATAAAGAAGCCCTGGCCGCGGGGATGAATCATACGTTAGGGCGGGATGTCTGCTGTACGGCCTTGAAGACGAATGCCATGAAGAATCTTGTCGAGGAAAAGGGCTATACCGGAATCATCCTCGGTGTTCGTGCGGACGAAGACAGCACCAGAGCAAAGGAGCGCTATTTTTCGCCGCGTGACAAGCATGGTGATTGGGATTTTCGCGATCAGCCGCCTGAATTGTGGGATCAGTTCAAGACCACCTTCCCGCCGGGGACGCACATCCGGATTCATCCGCTTCTCGATTGGACCGAGATCAATATCTGGGAATACATCAAGCACGAGAACATTCCTTTCATGGATCTCTACCTCGACAGGGGGGATGGCACACGCTATCGCAGCCTCGGCTGCGCACCCTGTACCATGCCTATCAAGTCGACGGCGAAAACGGTGGATGAAATTATTGTCGAACTGCGCAAAAGCAATGTGGCTGAACGGGCCGGCCGCGCGCAGGATGCGGGGCGAGGCATGGAAATGCTTCGCAAGAAGGGCTACATGTAAGAGCGGTTTCCTGAGCCATACAACTGTCCCGAATTGGATCATCGTAGAGCATACATGTTTCTTGAACGAGTAATCACATGACACAGCACGACCAGACTAAGCCGCAAGAAAGCCTCAACATCGTCATTGTGGGCCACGTCGATCACGGGAAATCCACGCTGGTGGGCCGCCTGTATGCCGACACCGGTTCGTTGCCGGAAGGCAAATTGGAAAAGGTGCAGGCCATTTGCCGGCAACAGGGCAAAGAGTTTGAGTATGCGTTCCTGTTTGATGCGTTTTTGGAAGAGCAGGAGCAAGGCATCACGATTGATACGGCGCGCACGTTTTTTATCTGGAACGGGCGCCAGTACATTATCATCGACGCCCCGGGGCATAAGGAGTTCCTGAAGAACATGATTTCGGGAGCTGCCCGGGCTGAAGCCGCCCTCCTGCTGATCGATGCCTTGGAAGGGGTGCGCGAACAATCGAAGAAACACGGGTATCTGCTGTCTCTCCTGGGCGTGACACAGTTCGCGGTCGTCGTCAATAAAATGGATCTGGTCGGCTATCGACAAGATGTGTTCGATGGCATCGAGAAGGAATATCGGGAGTTTCTTGGTCAGTTCCGGGCGGTGCCGCAACAGATGATTCCGGTCAGCGCGAAGATGGGTGACAACATCGCCACGCGCAGCAGCCATATGAACTGGTATCAGGGCCCCACCGTCCTGGAGACGCTGGCGCTCTTCAAGAAAGAGCAGGTCCGCACAGAGCAGCCGCTCCGGTTCCCGCTGCAGGACGTCTATAAGTTCGATGCGCGGCGGATTTTGGCCGGACGTATCACGGCGGGACGTTTGAAAGTCGGCGACCAGCTCGTGTTTTCCCCCTCGAACAAAACGGCGATGGTGCAATCGATTGAAGGCTTTAACGTCGACCCGCCGCAGAGCGAGGCCCAGGCCGGTCAATCGGTCGGCATTACGCTCGACGAGCAGATTTTTGTGGAGCGCGGAGAAATTGCGTCGCATCGGGACTCGGTTCCGCTGGTTTCCACGGCGGTCCGGGTGAATTTATTCTGGATGGGCCGGCGGCCGCTTGAGAAAGGGCGGAAGTACATGCTGCGGCTGGCCACGCGGGAAGCCGCCTGCGAGGTGGCGGTCATTCATCGCATCATCGACACTGCCGACCTGGCGCAGCTGCAGGAGAGCCAATCCGTAGCCCGAAATCAGGTGGCCGAATTGACCCTGCGTGTGAAATCGCCGCTTGCGTTTGACTTGTCGTCCTCGTTCGAATCGACAGGCCGCTTCGTGTTGGTGGATGAGTATGACATTTCGGGCGGCGGGATCATCACCGAATTGGTGCACGACGAGCAGGAGGGATTGCGGGAAGAGGCGCGGCAGCGGGAATATGCCTGGCTGACCGGCGATGTCCGCTCAGAAGATCGGGCGCTGCAGTATGGGCATCGCGCGGCTATTGTACTGTTTACCGGCTCGGCGCAAACGGGCAAGACGTTCCTCGCACGGCGGGTTGAAGCCTTGCTCGTGGCCGATAGCCGGCATGCCTATTTGTTGGAGGGTGAAAACCTCCTGCAGGGACTCGACGCGGATTTATCTGCCGCCGACCCCTCGTTTGCCTCCGAACGCGTGCGTCGATATGGCGAAGTCGCCCGATTGTTGATCGATACAGGCCTGATTGTCGTCTCGACCAGTAAAACATTCGGCATCAATTATCAGCGCATGGCGGAGATGATACGGACGCTGGTTCAACCGGCCCCGGTGATAGCGGTCCACATGAGCAGGGCAGGGGAAGAACCGCCACCGAATACCGATTTGCACTTCGCGGGTCCGCAGGATTTCGATGCTGCTGCCCGTCAGATCCTGGAGGAGTTGAAGCGGCGGGGGGTGCTCATGCAACCATCCGGCACGAAGTCCACCATCCAATATTCCATCTAGTCGATAGGTGTTGGCCTGTTTGACTCCATTGAAACCCCTATGGTAGCGTCCTTCATCAACAATTTCGAGGGTTTTCCATGACCATGGCGGCCGGAAAGGATCTCAAGTCGATCCTGACAAAACTCCAGTATTCTGACGACGCAAAAGTCGTCCAGCAGATCACCGCGCAGATGAAGCAGGTGCAGGCTCGAATGGCCGGCATCAAGCAGAAGCTGGTGGTGATGAGCGGAAAAGGCGGAGTCGGTAAAAGCATGACCACCGTCAATCTTGCCTTGGCGTTCGCGCGTCAGGGAGCCAAGGTCGGGTTGCTCGATGTGGATTTGAATGGTCCCTGCGTGCCGCGAATGATGGGGCTGCATGGGCAGTCGTTAACCATGACGCCGGATGGGGCTCAGCCTCCGGTCGGGCCGCTCGGTATCAAAGTCGCGTCGATGGATTTTTTCCTGGGCGACGCCTCGCCGGTCCGGTGGAAGGGGCCGATGGACTTGAGCCCGGTCTGGCTGGGTTTGATGGAAATGAACGTGATTCGCGAATTTCTCGCCGATGTGGTCTGGGGCGAACTGGATTATCTTCTGGCTGATTTGCCCCCCGGCGCAGCTGCGGATAAGCCACCCGTGATTGCCGGATTTATTCCCGATTTGGCCGGTGCGATTGTCGTGACCACGCCCTCCGAAGTTGCATCCGATGTGGTGCAGAAATCCGTCACCTACGCCAGGGACATGGGGATCCGGGTGTTGGGTATCGTAGAAAATATGAGCGAATATCGGTGTCCGTCCTGCGGCGCTGAAAATGAGCTGTTTGAGGGGAATACCGAGGCGATGTGCGAGGTGCTGGACCTGCCGTTGTTGGGGCGCATTCCCTTCGACCGCACACTCGCGAAAACATTCGATAAGGGGCAGCCGCTCCTTGATCCCGACTATCCGACGGTCCGGAAATACCAGGAGATTGTCGGGCGGATTCAATCGTTGCTGGATTACAAAAAAGTCCTGGCGGAGAAGCTCTAAGCCGACCGGCCTGGAAGGGGGATCCTATGAAGTTCGTTTGCCTGAACTGCGAGACCTACATGACGTTTCAAAAGGTCGAAAAACCCGGTGAGGGCTCACTCGGCGTGTTCTTCGGCTGTCCATCCTGCGAGGCCAAGTTTTCGATGGTGACCAATCCTGGCGAAACACAAATGGTCGCGTCCCTTGGTGTCAAGCTTGGAGGCCGCACGGAAACGGCAGAACCGTTCGAGATGACTCGGGGGACCCTCAAGGATGAAGCGCAGGCCGGCGCAGGGCAAATGGCAGCGTATCTCAATGAGAAAATTCAGGGTGGTCAACCCGCGGTGGCAGCGCCAAAGGCCAGTGCGCCGGCGGCTGGTGGCGAGAAGACCTCCGGCGGATGCCCGTTCTCGGCGATGGTCGCGGAGATGGGATTGACCTCAGGCGGCAAGCCGAATCCCAACGGCACGAGCGAGTTGACCTGGACGCCGGATGCCAAGGAAAAGTTGGAGCGGTTGCCGTCCTTCGTCAAGCCGATGGTTCAGAGCAGCGTTGAAGCCTATGCCCGCAAGCATGGGTACAAGAACATCACGCTTCAAGTCATGGATGATTCCAAAAACGACTCCCCGAACGGGATCGCGTGGACGAAGGATGCCGAGCAGCGGATGGATAATATCCCGGACTTCATTCGTCCCATGGCGCGCCGGGAGATTGAGCGGATCGCCAAGGAGCGAGGCCTGGTCGAGATCACGGCTCAGGTCATGGACGAGGCCAAAGAGAAGTTCATGAAGTTTATGTAGTAGACGAATGCATGCATGAGATGAGTGCTCGGCCCGTCCGGCAGTCCGGATGGGCCGTTCGAATCCTGCCAGTGTTCCTTTCTCGACCGATGTATTGCCTGAGAGTTTTGCGGCCCTGGTGCCCGCTGGTGACCCTGTGCTGCTTCGCGGTTTTCGTCTGGGGCGCGTTCTCTCCCATCGCACAGTCTGCAGATCATGGTCATTCCACCTCCGTCGAGGAGCACGGGCATCTTCACGAACCGTCATCTTTGGCCGGGTCCCAGTGGGAGGGGTCGCGAGAAGGGGTTGCCTATTCTGAATTCAATCATCACCTGGCCGGAGGGTTACTTCTCCTGATCGGGTTCAGCGAACTGCGTCAGGCGTTGGGGTGGCCGGTCGCGGCCTGGACGCGTTTTTTACTTCCAGGGACCCTAGGTGTGGCCGGCTTGTTTCTGCTGATTTGGAGCGATCATGATTCCTGGCCGATCGGGTCAATGACATTCGCGCAAACGTTTCTCGGGAGCGATCCGGAAGTCCTGCAGCATAAGATCTACGGCGTGCTGGCCGTTGCGGTGGGAACTATCGAATTTCTGCGGCGGCTCGGGTGGTTCGCCCATGCGGCGTGGACGGTGCCCCTTCCGATATTTGCCATTGTGGGAGGACTCATGTTGTTCGAGCATGCCCACGGGGATCACCCCGCCGCCCACAAAATTACCCTGCATCATGTCATGATGGGAGCCATGGCCATCACTGCGGGATCGTCAAAGTTGATCTCCGGCTGGCGTCAGAGGCAACTCGCGACAGAGCGGTCATACTGGGAACTCGTCTGGGCGAGCCTCGTCCTCGTCATCGGGGTGCAATTGCTGTTTTATTCGGAGTAGGGCTGTTCCCGTTTCGCAGGACCCGCGCACAGACGTCGCGTTGACACCCTTGTCTGGACTATGCTAGCTGTACATTTTTAATTCCAGTTTCACGCGCTCATGGGCCTGACGGGCAGCAGGTCTGTGCGCGCAAAGAGGAGTCGCCATGGGTGGCCATAGTCATTGGGCAACAATCAAGCGGCATAAATCGGCGGTCGATGCCAAACGCGGCAAGGTTTTCACGCGCATCATCCGTGAGCTGACGATTGCGGCACGGTCCGGTGGGGACCCCGATGGGAACCCTCGCTTGCGATTGGCCATTGCCAAGGCCAAAGAAGCCAACATGCCCGGCGACACCATGAAAAAGGCCATCCAGCGAGGCACCGGCGAATTACCCGGTGTGACGTATGAAGAATTCACACTCGAAGGGTATGGTCCCGGCGGGACCGCCGTCCTGATGGAAATTACTTCCGACAACCGGAATCGCACGGTCGCTGAAATCCGCAGCCTGCTGACCAAGAATGGCGGCAATATGGCAGAGGCCGGGGCCGTCGCCTGGCAATTCCATAAGAAAGGCGTCCTGGTTGTCGAAAAGGGCAAGGTTGAGGAAGATGCGCTCCTCACGATTGCCCTGGAAGCCGGTGCGGAAGATGTGAAGGTCAGCGATAAGACGTTTGAAGTCCTGACCAGCCCGCATGATTTCGAGGCCGTCAAGAAAGCGCTGAGCGACGCGAAAATCGAGTATACGCTTGCCGAATTAAACTTCATTCCCCAGAATACGATTGCGTTGGAGGAAAAGGCCGCGGAACACATGTTAAAGCTCATGGAAATTCTCGATGAGCACGACGATGTGCAGAAGGTCCATGCGAACTTTGACATCTCCGACGAGGTCATGGAGAAAGTTGCCGCCGCCACCGCGTAATCCGGGAGTTTCGGCACTGAGTATCGACGATCGCGCAGTCTTTTCACCAATCACTCCGCAGCACACGTCTCTACCGATCATATGATCGCCTTACTGACAGGCCTCGTGGCCTTCAAGGCGCCCTCGCAAGTCACGCTCGATGTCCATGGCGTGGGCTATGAGGTCCTGGTTCCTCTGAGTACCTATTACTCATTGCCCAATCAGCGTGAGCCCGTGACGCTGAGCATCCATACGCATGTGCGGGAAGATGCCATCCAATTGTTCGGGTTTCTCACCGCAGCCGAGAAGGAAGCCTTTCTGTTGTTGACCGGCATTTCCGGTATCGGGCCGAAATTGGGGCTCAGTGTCCTGTCCACGCTTTCTGTGCGCGACCTGTTCGCTGCCATTCAGGCGGGCGATATTGAAAGGTTGGGGACTGTGCCGGGAATCGGCAAAAAGTCCGCGGCCAGGATTGCCCTGGAACTGAAAGACAAGGTGGCGCGTTTGCACCCATCCGGCGAGCCGGCGGGCGCTGGCCCTGGACGATCTGAAAATCCGCTCTACGAGGATGCCTTATCGGCGTTGGTGAATCTCGGTTATCGGCAGCCGGATGTGAAAGACGCGTTGAAGCGGGTGGAGAAATCGGGCGTGATGACGCAGGGGTTGGAGCAAGTGATTCGAGAGGTCCTTAAAGACCTGGCTAAGGGGTGACACATGGCAATGCTGGAGTGTGCGCAAGAGGAAACGAGCCGGCGCGGCATCGCGGTCGGGTTAGTCATCGTCGGCGTGTTATTCTGCGCGTCGGTGGCCGAACGTGGTTTTGCAGCCGACGGCATGGAGGAGCCCAAGAGTATCCGCAAGACCTGCGGGTCGTGCCCGGAGGGCTACGCCACTACCGGGAGGACCAACGCGCCGGAGTTGTGCAAAGATGGCGATCCGGTGTTGGTGCAGTGTGTGCCCTTGGGCAGCAACATGCTCTCGGTCTGCGGTTCCTGTCCGGAGGGTTATAACGAGATCGGCCGCTCGAATGTCCCCTCGCGTTGTGGATCGGTTGATGGCGGGCTGGTGTCGCAATGTCAAGCGCAGCAGCTGGGGTCGAGTATGCCCGATCCGAGCCTGGGAGGAGTCCGCTGCCCCCCTGATTGCGGAAGCACGGCTGCTCCGGGACAGGGCGCATCCCCGCCGCCGCCAAAATTCAGACCAACACCCGAGTCTAAATAGTCGCGCGACTTTTCCCTTAGGATGAGGCCATGTCCGACCGTACCGTGAGCAACCAACTGACCGACGACGAGCGCGGGCTTGAGGCGGCGCTACGCCCGCAGAGCTTGCGGGAATATGTCGGACAATCACGGATGAAGGAATCGCTGGAGATTTGCATCGAAGCGGCCAAGCGCCGTGGCGAGGCTTTGGATCACGCCATTTTTTATGGCCCGCCGGGCCTCGGCAAGACAACCATCGCGCACATTATTGCCAGGGAGATGGGGGCAGCCATCCGCTCGACCTCGGGTCTCGTTCTCAGCCATGCCGGAGATCTAGCGGCGATTTTGACGAATTTGCAGGAGCGGGATGTCCTGTTCATCGATGAAATTCACCGCCTGCCGGCATCGGTTGAGGAGGCGCTCTACCCGGCGATGGAGGACTACCAGCTTGATCTGGTCGTGGGGCAAGGCGCGTCGACCAGGACCGTCAAACTGGAATTGCCACGGTTCACCCTGGTGGGAGCCACGACGAGAGCCGGAGCCTTAACCTCGCCTCTGCGAGATCGGTTCGGGCTGGTCCACCGGTTGGAGTTCTATTCCTCTCAGGAACTGACGTCGATCGTCACGCGCTCCGCAGGGTTGCTCAGTATTCCGATCGACGAGGCCGGAGCGGCCGAGATCGCCCGACGGGCGCGCGGGACGCCGCGCATCGTCAATCGACTGATTAAGCGCATCCGGGACTATGCCGAGATCAAAGCGGGGGGCCGTATCACCCAACAGGTAGCGCAGGATGCCCTGCTCTGGTTGGCGGTTGATGCCGCCGGTTTGGATGAGATGGACCGGCGTATTCTGTTGACGGTGATCGAAAAGTTTAATGGTGGGCCGGTCGGGGTTGATTCCTTGGCGGCTGCGGTGCAGGAGGATAAGGGCACGTTGGAAGATGTCTATGAACCGTACCTGATCCAGGCGGGATTTTTGGAGCGCACCGGTCGAGGTCGCCAGGCCACCAGGTTGGCCTACGAGCATTTCAAAAAACAGAAAGGCCTTCTCCCATTTTCCAGTGAAACGGATTCCATCGCAACTCCTTGAATCCCCAGACCTATCCTTGCAATGCCCGCCGTGGCTCCTGTAGGATGTTCACCGGTCCAACTGCGCCTTTTGGCTTGGACTCGTTTCGCGGCCTGTCTTCGTAAGGACGGGCCCCGCGAGGAGGGAATCCCCCCGTCATGCCTGATGACTTGCAAGTCCATCGCGAAGAAATCGACCGGCTCGACGATCAGATTTTGCGTCTTCTGAATGAGCGTTCAAAGTCGGTGATCGAGATCGGCCGGCTGAAAAAGCTCAAGGATGCCGAGGCGAATTTGCACACGCCGGCGCGAGAAGCGGCGATTTTCGAGCGTCTCAGCAAGCAAAATACCGGACCCTTTCCCACCGAGGCCATCCGGGCAGTGTACCGGGAAATCATGTCGGCCTCCTTATCCTTGGAGGGGCCTCAAAAGGTTGCCTACCTCGGACCGAGGGCCACGTTTACACACATGGCCTGCATGCAAAAATTCGGGGCGTCCGCGCACTATATTCCCGTCAACAGTATCAAGGACGTCTTCAGCGAAGTGGAACGGGGACGCGCCCATTTCGGCGTGGTGCCGATCGAGAACACGACGGAAGGCGTGGTGAATCACACCCTGGACATGTTTGTCGATTCCAACCTGCTGATCTACGGTGAAGTGCTTCAGGAAGTGGCCCACCATCTGATGTCGAAAAGCGGAGTGGCTGGAGACATCAAGCGCATCTATTCGCATCCCCATGCCATTGCGCAATGCCGTAATTGGCTGGAAACCAACTTGCCTCACGTGCCGGTATCGGAAGTGGCAAGTACCGCGCGCGCCGCCGAAATGTCGGTGGATGATCCCTCGGCCGCCGCGATCGCGTCGGAGTTGGCGTCTCAATTATACGGTCTCAAGGTGGTGACGGCGAGGATCGAAGACAACATCAATAACTTTACGCGGTTTCTCGTGTTGTCACAGAAGGCGCCGGAGCGGACGGGCCGGGACAAAACGTCGCTGATGTTGTCGGTCAAGGACAAGGTCGGCGCTCTGTATGATTTATTGCGGCCGTTTGCCTCTCATGGCTTGAACATGACCAAGATCGAATCCCGTCCCTCGCGGCGCAAAGCCTGGGAGTATATTTTCTTTGTCGATATCGAAGGGCATATTGACGAGGAACGGGTTAAAAAGGCGGCAGAAGAGGTCAAGAGTCGCTGCCTGTTCATGAAGATTCTTGGGTCCTATCCCGCCTATTCCTAGAGGTCCGAGTTACGCCATGTCATTGAAGGTGCACCCCGACATCGTTTCCCTCGTGCCCTATGTGCCAGGAAAACCCATCGAAGAGCTGCAGCGAGAGTTGGGATTGCCCCGCGCCGTGAAGCTGGCGTCCAATGAAAATCCCCTCGGGCCCTCGCCGAAGGCCATGGCCGTGCTGGCCGAGACCGTTCCGACGCTGCATCGGTATCCCGACGGCGGGGCGTTCCGCTTGCGCGGGGCGTTAGCCGGGCGTTGGAAAGTCTCGCCGGACCAGGTCATTCTCGGAAACGGTTCCGATGAAATTCTCGGACTGCTCGCGCGAACCTTCCTGTCGCCGGGAGACGAGGCCGTGATGGCCGAACATACCTTCGTCATTTATAAAATGGAGGTCAAGGCAGCGCACGGCGTGGCGGTCGAAGTGCCGCAGAAAAATTGGCGCCACGATTTGCCGGCCATGGCTGCCGCCATCACCGATAAGACGCGGTTGCTCTTTGTGTGCAATCCCAACAATCCGACCGGCACCATCGCGACCAAAGCGGAGGTGGCGGCCTTAATGGACCTGGTGCCAGACCATGTCGTGGTCGTGTTCGATGAGGCCTATTACGAGTATGTCCGCCATCCGGAATTTCCGGAGTCGCTCGGGTATGTCAAGGCCGGACGTCCGGTCATCGTCTTGCGGACCTTCTCCAAGATATATGGATTGGCCGGGTTGCGCATCGGGTACGGCATCACCACGCCTGAAATTACCAATTACGTGAATCGAATTCGCCCACCCTTCAACGCGAACAGTATGGCGCAATGCGCCGCCCTGGCGGCGCTGGACGACGAAGCCCATGTGGCTGCAAGCCGGTCACTCAATCACGTTGAAATGGACAAAGTGCGGGCGGGTTTACGGCGGCTCGGGTTTGAGGCCTTGCCCAGTGAAGCGAATTTTCTCTATTTCGATGTCGGGCGAAACGGGCGCGCAGTATTTGACGCGTTGCTGGCAAAGGGCATCATTGTGCGTCACATCGAAGGCCGCATGCTGCGGGTGACCATCGGCCTCCCGGAAGAAAATCACTTGTTCCTGAGCGCGCTGGAAGACGTGACACGCGCGGCGCAATAAAGGAAAGCGAGACGAGACCATGATTATTGTCTTGAAGCCTGACGCTTCGGAGCGGGAAGTCGATCACATCACCGACCGGCTTCGAGAACTGGGGCTGAAGTCGCACATCTCTGCAGGGCAGGAACGCACCATTATCGGGGTGATCGGGGATGACCGGATTTTGCACAATCAGCCGCTGACCGCCTTGCCCGGCGTGGAGAGCGTGCTGCCGATTCTGGCTCCCTGGAAGCTCGTCAGCCGGGAGTTCAAAAAAGAAAACACGATTATTGACGTCAATGGGGTCAAGATCGGGGATAAGAAAATCACGATTATGGCCGGTCCCTGCGCGGTCGAGCGTTTGGAACTGACCGTAGGTATTGCCCACGAAGTCAAATCGGCCGGCGCCACGGTGTTGCGAGGCGGTGCGTATAAGCCGCGCACCTCGCCCTATTCCTTTCAGGGACTGGGGCGCGAGGGCTTGGATTATTTGGTGGAGGCGAAGAAGCAGACTGGCCTGCCGGTCGTGAGCGAGATCCTCGATACCCGCGATATCGAGCTCTTCTTGGAAAAGGCCGACATCATTCAAATCGGCGCCCGCAACATGCAGAATTTCGAGTTGCTCAAGGAGGTCGGCGCGTATGACAAGCCGGTGCTGTTGAAGCGCGGCCTCTCGGCCACCATCAAGGAATTTCTTCTTTCAGCGGAGTACATCATGTCCCGCGGCAATCGCAATGTCATGTTATGCGAGCGCGGTATCCGAACCTTTGAAACGCAGTATCGGAATACGTTGGATCTTGCGGCCATTCCGACGCTCAAGGATCTCTCCCATCTTCCCGTCATCGTGGATCCCAGTCATGCAACCGGCAAGTGGGACCTGGTGGCGCCGATGTCCAAGGCAGCGATCGCTGCAGGGGCCGATGGGCTGTTAATCGAAGTGCATTCCAATCCTGAATGCGCGCTGTGTGACGGTGAGGAGTCCATCCGGCCGTCGAAATTCAAAGAACTGATGGGAGATCTGGGCAAGATCGCCGCCGCCGTCGATCGCACGTTGTAAGAATCGCGGCGATACCGTAAACGTGGCCGTTTCCTGAATACCGGCAGTTATTCAATGACGACACCACATTTCAAACAGGTGGCCATTATCGGAGTCGGGCTCATCGGCGGCTCTCTGGGGATGATCCTGCGCCGCCAGAAGCTGGCGGATTCGGTCGTCGGCATCGGGCGCCGGGTCGAGAACCTCAAAACAGCGGTTGAGGTCGGCGCCATTGATCGATACGTGTCTGATCCGCGCGAAGGTGTCGAGCATGCAGACTTCGTCTTGCTGGCCACGCCGGTGGACACTTACGAGCGGCATCTGCAGGAATGGGCCGGTTGTCTCAAGCCCGACACCATTGTCAGTGATGTCGGGAGTGTAAAGGGCGAGTTGGTCACGCGGGCGGAGGCCCTGTTACCGTCCGGCGTCAAGTTTGTCGGCGCACATCCCATAGCCGGAAAAGAAAAAACCGGTGTGGCCGCCGGATCGGAGACGCTCTTTTCCGGTGCGCGGTGCATTGTCACGCCCACGGCAAAGACCGACCGCGAGGCGCTTCAGATCGTCCGTGCGATGTGGGAATTGGCAGGCTCGATCGTGTTGGAGATGGATCCCTTTCTCCACGACAAAATTCTCGGCGCCGTCAGCCACCTTCCGCATGTGGCGGCCTTTGCGTTGATGACCGCGTTGGCCGATGTGCGCGACCACGGCGTGCCGGAACTGGATCTCGCCGGTCATTCCGGCGGCGGGTTGCGGGACACCACCCGGATCGCCGCGAGTTCGCCGGAGATGTGGAGAGACATCTTCCTGTGGAACCGAGACAACGTCGTGTCATTGATCGAGACCTATGAACGGCACCTCGGCGAGCTGAAGCGGTTGATTGCCGCCGGCGATGCGGCTGGAATTGAGAAGCAATTGGACAAGGCGAAGTACGAACGCGAACAACTGGTACCCCGGATGCCGGGAAAGGTCTAAGCCGGGATGGCCTCATTAACGATCACTCCGGGTCGTCCGTTGAAGGGCACCATCACGGTGCCGGGCGATAAGTCCGTCACGCATCGAGCCATCATCCTCACAGCCCTGGCCGAAGGGGCGAGCACCGTGACGGCGTATTGTCGCGGCGAAGATTGTTTGAATACGATGCGGGCGTTTCAGTCGCTGGGAGTGCGGATCGAAGAGACGCCGGAATCGTTGATCGTCTACGGCAAAGGGATGTGGGGGTTGACGGAACCGTTCGGCCCCATCGATTGCGGCAATTCGGGGACCGGTATTCGTTTGATGGCCGGACTGCTGGCGGGGCAGGATTTTTTTACGGTCCTGACCGGAGACGAATCGATCAGGCGACGGCCCATGGGTCGGGTGGTGAAACCGCTGCGGGCGATGGGCGCGGCAATCGCCGGGCGGAAGGGCGGAGAACTTGCGCCGTTGGCCATCACGGGGACCAGACTCAAGGGCATGGCCTATGCGTCGCCGGTCGCAAGCGCCCAGATCAAATCGTCCCTGCTGTTTGCGGCTCTTTATGCAGACGGCCTCACGACCATTTCCGAACCGCGTCTCTCGCGGGACCACACCGAGCGGATGTTCTCTTATTTCGGGATTCCGTTTCGGCGGGACGGATGTACGGTCCGTATCGAAGGGCGTCCCTCGGTCCGTTGGAGCGGCAAGCCGGTCGTGGTGCCCGGAGATCTTTCGGCCGCGGCATTTTTCCTGGTCGGAGCGTCGATTGTCCCGTATTCCGATGTGACGATTTGCGGCGTGGGGATGAATCCGACACGAACCGGCCTGGTTGATATCCTGCTCAAGATGGGCGCGCATATCGAGGTGCTCAATCAACGGGAAGAGGCGGGGGAGCCGGTGGCGGATTTGCGCGTGTTGTCCAGACCGCTTCGCGGCGTGCGGATCGGGCCCGATCAGATTCCTCAGACCATCGATGAATTTCCTATTCTCTGCGTGGCGGCAGCGGTCGCGGAAGGTGAAACGGTGATCACCGGCGCTGAAGAGCTGCGGGTCAAAGAAAGCGACCGGATCGCCACCATGGCCAATGAGTTACGGGCGATGGGCGCGCGCATCCAAGAACGGCCAGACGGTATGGTGATTCAGGGGCTGGGGCGCAACGGCGCTAACGGCGCGCTGACTGGGGCTGCCTGTGAAAGTCATGGTGATCACCGTGTGGCCATGTCTGTGGCCATCGGCGGGTTGACCGCGCCGCAGGCAACGCAGATCCAGAATACAGAGTGTATCGAGACATCGTTTCCGAATTTTGACCGTAAGCTCTTGGAACTGTTGACTGATTCCGGGAAACGTCTATAGTGCGAGGAAGCGTGGGTGAAATCGGTGCCGCGACCCGGGACAAACGTGGCTTGATCATCGCCATCGATGGACCGGCTGGCGTGGGAAAAAGCACAGTCGCGCGACTGCTGGCGCGAGAACTGGGGTATCTCTATCTGGATACCGGTGCCTTGTATCGCGCTATTGCGTGGAAAGTACACAATGCGGGGCTCAGCCCAGACGATCACCTCGCCATCGCCGCGCTGCTTCCTCACGCGACATTGCAGATGGCCTGTGGCCCCGAACAATCCCACGTGCTGCTGAATGGGCGCGATATTACCGGCGAGCTGCGAACCCCGGACGTGACGGCACTGGCCTCCATGGTCTCGGCCATTCCTGCCGTTCGAGAATGGCTGCTGCCGGTGCAACGGCAAATCGGTGCCGAAGGATGCGTCGTGGCGGAGGGGCGTGATATCGGGACCCGAGTGTTCCCGGAAGCCGACGTGAAGTTTTTTCTCGAAGCCGATCCGGAAGTGCGAGCCACGCGGCGACATCGCGAACTCGTGGCAGCTGGCCATTCGGTTCATTTTGACCAGACCAAGCGCGACCTCACCGGGCGTGATGATCGTGATCGTTCCCGCGCGGTGGCGCCGTTGATTGCCGCACCCGATGCGGAACGCATCGATACGTCGAGCATGCCGGTGGAGGAGGTCGTCTCGCACATGATGGCTGTGGTTGCGGCGCGATTGTGAGCTCTGCACTATATGGCCTGTTGTGGGTTCTCTCTCGCACGGTCGGCTGGATCTGTTTCAGGTATCGTACGATCGGCCGGGTGCCGCGACAGGGTGGATTCTTGATCGCCTCGAACCATGCCAGCTATTTGGATATTCCGTTGCTGGGCTGCGGGATTCCCAGGCGGGTCTGGTACATGGGACGGCATGATCTGTTTCCCGTCCCCCTGCTCAACGGCCTGCTGCAAGCGTTGGGATGGATTCCGCTACGGGTCGGCCGCCTCGATCGGGATGCATTCAGTAAAGCGGTCGCCTTGATCAAAGAGGAGAAGGCGGTCGCCATTTTCCCCGAAGGAGGGCGGACGATGACCGGTGCCTTGAAACCGGGCAAGCCGGGCATCGGGGTGATCGTGTCGCAGACCGGGTGCCGGGTTGTGCCGGCGCATATCGGCGGCACGTTTGATGTATTGCCGCCCGGCGCGAAGTGGCCTCGATTTCGCCGCGTGACGGTGACCTATGGAGAGCCGTTGGATTTCTCTTCAGACGCTGCGCAGTTGGAAGGCAAACTGTTTTATCAACATGTCAGTCGTACGGTAATGGCAAAGATTGCCGAGCTCGGACAGGTTCCGAACCCCGGAGACGGGAGGGCCCATGCCGGGCCATCTCACGATCTCGAAGCCAGGCCGACAACCGAGTCTTGCAACGCTGAGTAAGGCTCGGGGTTTTTCACTATCAGCACCCGGCACAGGCCGGAGGACGAGGATGTTTCATGAGTACTGCCACACCACAAAGCGAACCCAAGCTCGACCGCGATGCCTTAGCGGCGATGTATGAGGAAACCTTCCGCAACTTTGAGGAAGGCACCATCACCGAGGGCATGGTGGTCGCGATCGGCAAGGACAAAGTGGTCGTCGATATCGGCTACAAGTCAGAAGGGATGATTCCTGCCGACCAGTTCTCACATGAGGAATTGGCGCAATTGAAAGTGGGCGATCGCCTGCAGGTGTATCTCGAAGAATGTGAAGACGCCGACGGCAATCTGGTGCTCTCCAAAGAAAAAGCCGACAAGATGAAAATCTGGGAGGAATTGGAGAAGCTGCACAAGGAAGAAAAGAGCATCGAGGGCAAGATCATTTCCCGCATCAAGGGCGGCATGATGGTCGATATCGGCGTCAAGGCCTTCTTGCCCGGTTCGCAGATCGATCTGCATCCTGTCCGTGACCTGGACGGGTTGGTCGGCAAGACCTTCCCGCTCAAGATCATCAAGATCAACCATCGCCGCGGCAATGTGGTTGTCTCCCGACGCGTCTTGTTGGAGGAAACCCGCGATCGTCGTCGTCAGACGACCTTGTCCACGTTGAAGGAAGGCCAGTTGATTCAAGGCACGGTGAAGAACATCACCGATTACGGAGCGTTTATCGATCTGGGCGGCATCGACGGGTTGTTGCACATCACCGATATGTCGTGGGGCCGTGTGGGACATCCTTCCGAGTTGTTCCAGGTCAGCGACAAAGTCGAAGTAACCGTGCTCAAGTACGATCGCGAGACCGGCCGTATTTCGCTGGGTCTCAAGCAGAAGTCGGCCGATCCCTGGACCGGCGTGGCGGCAAAGTACCCGGTGGGCACACGCGTGCGCGGGCGGGTGGTGAGCTTGACCGATTACGGCGCATTCGTCGAATTGGAGCCGGGCGTGGAAGGGTTGGTCCACGTGTCCGAGATGTCCTGGACACACGAAGTGCGGCATCCGTCCCGTGTGGTGTCGGTGGGCGATCAGGTGGAAGCAGCCGTCCTGAATATCGATCCGGGAAGCCGCAAGATTTCCTTGGGCATGAAGCAGACGGCGCCAAATCCTTGGGACATGATCGAAGCCAAATATCCGGCCGGCACACGGATCGAAGGCAAGGTGAAGAGCCTGACCGATTTCGGCGCGTTCGTCGGTTTGGAAGAAGGTATCGATGGGTTGATCCACATTTCCGACATGTCCTGGACGAAGCACATCAAGCATCCGTCGGAGCTCTTCAAGAAGGGCCAGAAGGTGGATGCCGTCGTGATTCGCATCGACAAGGAAAAGGAGCGGCTCTCGCTAGGATATAAGCAATTGTCCCGCGATCCGTGGGAAGAGCAGATTCCCAACAAGTACCGAGTCGGCGACAGCATTACCGGCAAGGTCAGCAAGATCGCCGACTTCGGGCTCTTTATCGAGCTGGACGGCGACGTGGAGGGCTTGATCCACATCAGCGAAGTGGGTTTGGACGCCAACGTGCGCATGGAAGAAAAGTTCAAGCCGGGTGATGACGTCACGGCGAAGATCATCAAGGTGGATCGCGATGAGCGGAAAATCGCGCTCAGCTTGCGCGATCACCAGCTGGATTCCGACCGCCGCCAGGTCGATGAGTTCCACGCCTCGCAGGGCGGGATCGATCAAACTCTGGGTCGCGCGGCCAAGCAAAGCCGGAAGCGGAACCAGAGCGATTCCGAAGCCTAAACGTCGGGAGACTGTATGGGCCCACAAGCAGACACGGCGGGGAAGCCACAGCGGAGCCTATTGCGCCGTATCCTCTGGGCCATCGTGATTGCGGGAGGAGCGTTGATTGTGTTGAACGCGCTCCTCCCCGACCTCGATTTCTCAACCCAGGATCGCGTGGCGCTCATTCGCATCGAGGGCGTCATCCTGGATGCGCAGGCGACCATCACCGAGTTGAAACAATACAGCGAGAATCCGCTGGTGAAGGCGATCGTCTTGCGCATCGACAGCCCCGGCGGCGGCGTCGTGCCGTCTCAGGAAATTCACGACGCCGTGCAGCGGGTGAAAAACAAAAGTAATAAAGCCGTGATCGCCTCCATGGGAACGGTTGCGGCTTCAGGGGGGTATTACATCGCGGCGGCTACCGACCGGATCATTGCCAATCCCGGCAGCCTGACCGGGAGTATCGGCGTCATCATGGAGATGGCAAACTTCGAGGGCCTGATGAAAAAAGTCGGGGTCGAAGGTGTGGTCATCAAGAGCGGGCGCTTCAAAGATGTCGGATCGCCCTTACGCAAGATGAGCGATGAGGAACGCAGACTCCTGCAGTCCGTGATGGATGACGTCCATCAGCAGTTTATTCAGGCCGTGGCTGACGGACGATCGTTGGAAGTGTCCGATGTGGAACCGTTGGCCGATGGCCGGATTTACACCGGGCGTCAGGCGAAGGAAGCGCGGTTGGTCGACGAGCTAGGCGATCTCGATGACGCGATCCATATTGCGGCCGACATCGCCGGTATGGAAGGGGAGCCGAAGGTTGTCGAGCCGCGCAAACGGTTTTCATTTCGAGACATCATTGAATCACGTTGGTCGTCGGTGTTTCCGAAGCTGGAGTTCGATACCGGCGTCAAGATGAAATACTTGATGGCGTTCTGAGCAGCCGGAGCATCATCGATATGGCGACGCAGCAATTCAGCTGTGCGTAAGCCCCACCCACGAGGAGAGGGACGATGACCAAAGCGCAGATTATCGAGCGGGTATCGGAGCAGGTCACCACATTGACGAAGCGGCAGGCGGAAATCGTGGTCAATACGATTTTCGATTGTATTCGAGATTCCCTGCGAAGCGGCAATAAGACGGAGATCCGGGGGTTCGGGAGTTTTCGTCTCCGCGCCCGGCGGATGAAGGAAGGTCGCAATCCAAAAACCGGGGCGACCGTTGCGGTGCCGGCCAAGCGTGTGCCATTCTTCAAGGCAGGCAAAGAACTGAAGGAATTACTCAATAAGTAACAGGAGTGATACCGTGGCAGAGTCGTCCAATATAACAGCCCCTGAGGTTCGGTGGAGTGACGGCGCGCTCAAACGCATGGAGCGCGCGCCCATGTTTTTGCGAGGAATGGTCCGCCGACTGGCCGAGAAGAAGGCGCGTGAATTGGGCTATCCCGAAATCACCGAAGAGATCCTCGATCAGTTCAAAGGTCAGATGATGGGGACCATGGGTGGTGAGGGAGGCATGGCAGAGGCGGCTGATCAAATGGCCAAAGGGCAGCTGCCCTGGACCGCCGCCGCCAAGGAGCGCCTGGCTGCCGTACCGGAATTCATGCGGGGGATGATCAAGCAGATCGCCGATGAGATCGCTCGCAAAGGCGGCCACATGGAGGTCAATGTCGATCTGTTCGAAAAGGTCGAAGCCTTGGGGGAGATCCGCGAGCGAGAGGCAAGTCCGCTGGAATGGACCGAAGGGGCGCTGGCGCTCTTGCAGCAGAAAATTAAAGAGTCTCCGCCGATCGCCATGGATTTTGTGAGTGACATGATCCGGCATGATACGGAGGAGATGGCGCGGGAGAAGGGTTTGACCAGAATTGACGAGCAGACGGCCGTGCAGTTGTGGGAAGCCCCGCAGGAGCGCGTGGCCTGGAGCGACGAAGCCTGGAAGCGGCTGCAAACCTCGCCCGATTTTGTGCGGAGCGGGATTCGCAAGGCAGCCGAACGTCGGGCACGCAAGTTGGGGCTCAAAGAGGTCGACTCGGAGCATCTCACCACGTTCCGCAATCAGGCGATGATGAAAGCTGTGAAGCGCATCCGGTCGTTTGGATATAATGAGCTGACGTTCGACGCCTTCGACACCGCCCTCCAGAAGACCAAGCGGCTGCAAGGCAACGATCAGGCGGAAAAACGGTTGCAGGAAATCCGTTCGCACTTCAGCGATCCCGATGTGAAGAAGCCTGAAGGCGGCACCCTCGGGGCCGATCTGATGGGACGATTCAGAAAGTTCCTGAAAGGCGAAGGGTCGCTGTAGCAATCATACGGGCCGCCTGGACCGACTGGTCGGGCGGCGCTTGCCTTCTCCATTCCAGCCATTGCACCTCCAATTCCTCGCAGTCCCATAGGCCGCCTTGTGTGCGGGTGTTGTCGCACGCAAAAGGCAGGCCGATTCACATCGCTCCAATGCTTTTTTTGCGCTGTGAAATTGAAGCTGCGTGGAGGTTGCCGGAACGTGACCGACTTTTATGAGCCTGGGGATTCTGTCGAGGTGGTCATCGGGTTAGCCGATGGTGTCGGCAACGACAACGTTGGTTGTTGCGGAGCGCCCACCCACAAGCCGCATGCCTGCGGGCGGGATCACCACATTGAGCGGGAATGAACCGGGATGGGTCGATTAATGTGCCGCAACGCCAGCCGCTTGAGGCCAGAATTTATGCCGAATCTGGGGCAGCGGTTCGTTATCGAAGTTCGGAATGTCATAGAGGCAACGGTCAATGGTCGATACCTCGTCCTCCGTCAATTCCAACGCGACCTGTTTCTTCCAGAATTGATCGAGCGCCAGATAGTCGTTAGACGTGGGCTTCCCGGCCAAAAGGGACTGCATATGCTTGAACCCTTCGGTATCGACACCCGGCACCCGGCCGTTATTGCGATCAATACACCATTTCAGTACTTCTGCGACGCCATACATCGACAACGGGATCGTAACTTTCTTGCTCATGGGCACCTCCTCAACACTTGACCCGCATTGTAGCCTAAGGCTTTCCAAGTTTTCAAAGGGGCGAAAGGCCTAGGCGCAGGAGCCCATTCGGGAGCCCAACACCCAAGCCGCCAACCCCGTTGGCGAGGGCGGGACTTCGTTGCGAAGCAGCAGGGGGCTCTGTATACTCCGCGGATCGCATACGGATTGGGAGCGGCGAAGCATGGACTTGGCCGGACTGTCATGCTTGTGTCTTCGAGATGGCGATGACCATCAATGCCTGTGCCAGCAAGAGTTCGTCGATCGTGCGTGTCGGTCTGGCACTCGTGGCCGGGTTGCCCCTCCTCTTCGCCTGCTCAAAAACTGATCCGTACGTTCCGCCGGATCCCTTCTACTATTTTGCGAGTTATCCGGTCGGCAGGAATCCGACGACCGTGACGACGGCCGACTTCAATCGTGACCAAATCACCGACCTCATCACGACCAACATTTCGAGCAACACCATTTCGCTGCTGTTCGGCAACGGCGATGGAACGTTTCGGGACCAAGTTCAGGTGAAGGTCTGCCAGGAGCCGCGGTCCCTGGCCCTCAACGACTATAACCACGACGACCAGCTCGATGTGGCGCTGGCCTGCTCAGGCGGGGATCAGGTGTCCATCCTGTTTGGACGAGGTAACGGGAAGTTTGATGAAGGTCCGCAGTATCCCGTGCATCGCACCCCGGTTTCCATCTCCAGCCAGGATGTGAATGGCGATGGGCACCCGGATTTAGCCGTGGCCTTGCGCAACGACAAGGTGAAGATTTTTCTCGGGAACGCCCGTGGCGAGTTTCGGCCAGGGGCGCAATACGAATATGGCGATACTCCCACCTCCCTGGCGCTCAGAGATCTCAATCAGGACGGCAAGCCGGATTTAGTGGTGACGAATGGCGGGCCGATGTTGAGCGCCGTCTCTGTGTGGATGGGCAATGGAGACGGAACCTTTCGTGACCCCAAAGACTACAAAACCGGGAGACGGCCGCTGGGGGTGAGTTTTGCCGACTTTAACAACGATCACCTGACCGACCTCCTGGTCATCAATGGTGAAGGGGATAGTTTCACCACCTTCCTCGGCAACGGCAATGGGACCTTTCAACCGGGAAAGGATTCCGGCGCGGACGCCAGCCCCAATTTCGGCCTAGCCCACGACTTTGACGGCGACCACATCGACGATGTGGCGATCGTCAATTTGCAGTCCACCGACCTGTCAATTTTGTTCGGGCGTGGCGACGGCACGTTCCACTACCCCCCGCGCAACTACCGCACGAAGAACGGCCCCTTTGCGGTGGCGAGTTACCGTGTCTCGGCCGACAACGCGGAGGAGCCGGGTCTCGTGACAGCCGATAACGGCGCGGCTAGCGTCTCGGTCTTTTTGCATCGCGGCAGGAAAGGACAGATTCCGCCGGCCGGCACGAAGGAATAGCGACCGATTCAGATTTGAGCCCCGCCGACCGAAGAGGAGACAGGCAGTTTGCTTGACACCTCGATAGGGCTCGGATAGAGTTCGAAAAGGTCGCCGGACACAGGTCCCGCGCCATTTTCAGCGATCAGACCACGGGGGCTCGTGCGAGCGTTTTTGTGGTGGTTTAGCATGGGCTGCCTGACGACGCTGGCAGTCTTAATGGTTCAAGGCGGGGTGCGCGATCTGGTGTCGGGGACCAACCCGACGGGAAGTTCCGGCGCCATCCTTTCCTTCAGTACCACGATCTTCGGGGGTGGGTTGTTGGCCGGCTGCCTCGCCCTTATCCTCAATCGTCTCCGCTAAACAGAGTCGACGTAGGTCTCGGTCTGAGATGCGCCGAAGCGTCTACGCAATCATGGCGAAGGGGCAATGGTCTGGCAATGCACTGCCTGAAATGCAAAGGATTCATGATGGTGGAGCGGCATTACACGCTCATGAATCGCCGACTGTATGCACGCTGCCTGAATTGCGGGTTCTGGATCGATCTGGCCGATTTGCTCCGGTTTTTCCACAAAGTCATCGCCAGCAGTGTGCGTGGCACGAAGGTTCGAGAAACCTATACCCTGTGACCGTCAGAGTCCCTCTGCTCGTCACAAGAAAGCATAGACATTCCGCATGAACTGTTCACATCGGACGTTGCCGGTGCGTGCCATAGTCATTCTGTTCCTCGCCGGGGCCGCGCTATGGCCAGGCCAGGCCTCGGCTATCGACAACGATGTGGATGACGAGGTCATTACCGTCCCTTACGATCCCAGGCCGGTTCCCTCGGCCAAACAAGCGCATCACAGTCTCAGGTGGCGGCACGTGCCGGCGCACAGCATTTTGCTCAAGGAATTGAAGACGGGCACGACCCTGTATCAGTTCGAGAGCGAGAAGCGGCTCTCACCGGCGAGTCTTACCAAGATCATGTCTGCGTTGGTCATCCTCGAATATGGCCATCTCGACGACAAGGTGACCGTCAGCCCCAAGGCTGCCCGCGCCCATAAAACACATCTGCGCCTGCGGACGGGACAAATTTTTCGCCTGGAAGATTTGCTGAAGGCCATGCTGATTGTCTCCGCGAATGACGCCTGTCTGGCGGCGAGCGAGCATGTCGGCGGAGATGAAGCACGATTCGTCGATCTTATGAATGCCAAGGCGGCGGCGCTCGAATTGCACAATACCCATTTCAGCAATGCCTGCGGGTTTGATGCGCCGGAACATTATTCAACTGCGGAAGATCTGGCCAAACTCAGCGAGATCGCCCTGCACCATCCCGTATTCAAAGAACTGGTCCGCGAAGAGCGTGAAATCATCATGCCGATCAATGAGCATCGCGCCTACGTTTTGCGTACCACCAATCGGCTCCTTGGCCGGATTCCAGGAGTGCAAGGGGTCAAGACGGGGTTTACGTCTAAGGCCGGCCGGTGCCTGATCGCGAAAGTCTCCCAGGACGGCAGCGATCTGCTGCTCGTGATCCTCAACTCGAAGCGTCGCTGGAATACGGCGACCAGCCTCATCAATTACGGCCTGCGTTTGAGCGATAGCCGCGCAGCACTGGCCCGATAAACTTCCGTCATCGTACTAGCGGGTACGTTGTACGTTGCCTCTGCCGGTCCCGTCTTCAGCGGGGCCAGCACGAGTGCGTCCCGTTGCTGACGGAGCGCCGGCTGGAGGGCGCCTGGAGGTTGAGGGGAGGGAAGATTTGAGGAGCCGGAGCGGGAATCTTCCGTCTGATGGTTTAGCGCGGGAGTGAAAACTCCACGTTCACGTCCTTGCCGAGATAATTCACCTGAAAGCCCTGCTTGTCATACGCCAGCATGGCGCCCATCACATTCTCATCGCCGTAATCTTCCTTGCCCAGGATTTTTCGCACATCGTCAGGGCTTTCGCTATTGAGGACGTTGCGGAAGATGCCGCGTGTTTTAAAGGCAAAGCGATTGTTGATGAAGATCAGATCGACTTTGCCGTCCTGGACCCGCACGCCGGCCATCGGTCCGGTCGGTTTGCGCTGATCGAGTAAGAAAATGAAGGTAGCCTCTTGCTCCGCCTTGACGCCGGGAATCTTTTCATTCACCAACCCGTCGAGAGCCTTCGCCTCATCGTCTCCCAACTTAATCCCGAACAGTGACACATCCTGGCTGGCGACCCCCTTGGGGTCGCTGACGTCGTTCTTGCTCAGTTCGTAAGGTTCGGCGGTCACGATGGCGGCGAGGCAAAAGGACCCCAGCATAGTCATCAAGGCTGTGAACGTCCGCGTACGCTGCATCATGAATGCCTCCTTAAAGCCCATGCTGAAATCTCAGACTGGGTCACGATTACCGGTCGAATGACAAAGGGGAAGGATCAGGCAACAGGGCATTCTATCGAAGGGGCTGTCTGACTTTCAAGGTCGCGCCCGCTCTTCTTGCCGGGTTGATGTTCCTGGAGCCAACCTCCGGGGCGCAGGTTGTCCGATGCGTGAGGCCTCCGCCCGCTTACGACACCTGTTCCGGAGAGACGGGCTGGAGCCGGACTGCAGGTCCCGCATAGTGGTTTCGCAGAGTGCGGCAAACTCTTCGGCCGCTTGGCCACGATGCCGCTTGGTGAGATAGGCGAGTCCGACCGTATGGCGTGGCGTGGGATCGTACAGGTCGATGACTGCCAGCTGTGATCCCGGAAGTCGGGATTTGACATAGAGCTCGGGAAGGATCGTGGCACCGGTTCCTTCCGCCACCGCCTGGAGAATACCTTCCGGCGAACTCATTTCCAACACCACCTGCGGGTGCACACCCGCCTTCGCGCATTCCGATTCGACCATTTTCCGCAGGCAATAATCGGCGGGCATCAAGACGAGGGGGACCTGCGCGAGATCCTGCATGCGAGTCCGGCGTTTTCCGATCTTCATGTTTGCGGGAGCGATGAGCGCGAGGCGTTCTTCAAAAAGCGGGACGGTGGTGATATGCGCATGGGTCAGCGGGAGTAGACAAATCCCGATATCGAGGCGATTGGTCAGCAGACCGTTGACGATATCGGAAGACGGTTGGGCATGGACCTGGAGATGGATGTTTGGAAAGCGCTGCTTGAATCGAGAGACAAGCGGGGCGATCAGGTAAGAATTGACCGTCGACAGCGTCCCGACGACCAAGCGGCCACGTTTGGCGCCGAGCAGCTCGTGAACCACCTGCTCCGCCTGCTCCACTTCCCGCAAGGCCCGTTCGGCATGCACATGAAAGAGTTCGCCGGCCTGCGTGAGTACGACCTTTCTTCCCAGGCGGTCGAACAGGCGCGTGCCCAACTCTTTTTCGAGTCCGCCGATCTGAATCGACAGCGAAGGCTGCGAGACATGCGCATGTTCCGCGGCACGGCTGAAATTCTGGTGCGCCGCCACCGCCATGAAATATTCGAGTTGGCGCAGTTCCATAAAAGCCTCCCCGTCTAGCTATAGGTAAAAGCTATACATAGTATGAAAACAATATATTAGACGAATACATCATAGTTCTCTTATGGTCAGTGGTCAACCGGGTTGTCGCTTTACAGAGCTCTTCGCCCCTGTCGGCGGCGAGGTCAGACAATCGGCTATGTATCAACAAGGGAGGTGGACGATGGGATGGAAGTACGGAGTGGGAGTGATGCTGTTGGGGACCGTGGCGATGTGTAGCGGGTGCGCCGAAACCGGCGGGACGAACCAGGCTCAGCGCCCGGCGGCTACCGCGACGGTGACGAAGTCGTTGTACGAACGTTTAGGCGGCAAGCCTGCTATTACGGCGGTGGTGGACCAATTTGTCGCGAATGTTGCGGCTGACGGACGGATTAATAGCCGGTTTGCCACGACCGACATTCCCAAGTTGAAGGGGCATCTCATTGATCAGGTCTGCCAGGCCACGGGCGGGCCTTGCAAGTACCAGGGGCGCGAGATGAAGCCCACTCACGTGGGGATGCAGATCAGCTCAGCGGATTTCGGGGCGTTGGTGCAGGATCTTGTGGCCGCGCTCGACAAGTTCAATGTGCCGGCGGGCGAGAAGGGTGAGCTCCTGGCGTTGCTCGGTCCGATGAAGAAAGACATCGTCGAGGTTCCGTAAGTGAGCGGCAGCGGGGGCTGGCTGGATGGCTGGTCCCCGCACCAGGCGTGAATAGAATTAGGGTTGCTGACCGGCGTCAACAAGGGCGGTCGCGAGTCGGCGAAGGCGCTGGAAATAGCCCAGGCTATCATCAGAGAGGTCTTCGAGAAGGCCATCGAGGTCGGCCACACAATCTTGAAGCATCGCGATACGCTGGCTGTCTATCTCCGGTTGCCCGTCGAGATAAAAGACCGCGCAGCCCCCGATCACGGTATCCAACGTCATTAACTGCCCTTCATTCGGGCTGGAAAATTGAGGCCAGCCTTCGCGGCTGTGTTCTTCCCAGAGAGAGGCGATGGAGTGATGACTCATAACGAGATGCCTGGTGAGGATCACGCCAAGGGCGAACGGTTAACCGTGCAGCAACCCTAACGCATGTAGGAGCAGGACAGCAAGCAGGCAAAGCCAGAGGCCGAAGAATCGATAATCAACCGCCTCGCGAGTGAAGCACCAGTGCAAGAGCGGCATGCGCCAAGCGGCCGGGCCCCATAGCAGGAAGCCGCTTTTGGTGATCATGGCCGCACCGGTCAACCACCAGAGTGGTTGATAGGCCAGCCGGGGCGACCACAGCAGCAGAATGATCCCGAGGCCAATTCCAAGCGCTTGCCAGCGGAGCACATGCGGACTCCGCTGAAGGGAATCCTGTAGCCGCCGGATTACGAGCAAGGGGGCGCTCAGCAGGGCAAGGCCGTCGGCCATCCACATGCCGGCAATCGCCGCGAGAATGTATCGGCTCATCGCTGGCGCCACCGGCCCGGCATGATCACGGTTTACGGGTAGAGCCCGCGTTGGAGATGGGCCTGGGCCACCTTGTCTATACCCGACATGAGAGCCGCCATCCGCATCGTCGTTCGCCGTTCGAGGGAAAAGTGCAGCGTCCGGTGGAATGCGCTGGTGATGATGTCTTGTAAGCGGTCTTGAATGTCCGTGGCTTTCCAGAAGAAGCGCTGCACGTCTTGCACCCATTCAAAATACGAGACGATCACCCCGCCTGAGTTGGCCAGGATATCGGGAATGATGAAGATTCCGTTATCGGTCAGGATACGGTCTGCCTCCAGAGTCGTGGGGCCGTTTGCGCCTTCTGCCAGAATGCGGCAACGCAACTTCGCCGCATTGGCTTCGGTGATTTGTTCAGAGAGGGCGGCGGGAACGAGCACTGTGCAGTCCAGTTGGAGCAATTCTTCGTTGGTGATCGGTTCGCCCAATTTGGTGTCGTGAAGCGGCTCATGGTTCTCGTGGTAGCGATGCAGCAGGTCCGGGATGTCGAGGCCCTTTGGATTGTAGAGTCCGCCGCGTACGTCGCTCACGGCAACCACCCGTGCGCCGGCCTGTCGCATGATGCGGGCAGTATGGGAGCCGACGTTGCCGAACCCTTGAATCGCGACGGTGGCTTTCGACACATCCAGCTTCAGGTGCTGGAGCGTTTCCAGGGTCACATAGACCACCCCACGACCGGTTGCCTCTTCCCGTCCGAGGCTGCCCCCGATGGACAATGGTTTTCCCGTGACGACGCCTTGCACCGCGTAGCCGACTTGCTGGCTATAGGTGTCCATGATCCAGGCCATGACCTGTTGATCGGTCCCGACGTCAGGCGCGGGCACGTCCTTATCCGGGCCGATGAGGGGGAAAATCTCCGCCGCGTATCGTCTGGTGAGGCGTTGAAGTTCCGCGCGGCTCAATTGTTTGGGATCCACCCTCACGCCGCCTTTGGCGCCGCCATAGGGAAGGTCGGCCAAGGCGCATTTCCATGTCATCCACATGGAGAGGGCGGCGACTTCGCCCAAATTCACCTCCGGATGGTACCGGATGCCGCCTTTTGAAGGGCCGCGAGCGGTATCGTGCTGGACGCGGTATCCCGTGAACACCTCAACGCGGCCGTCATCCATTCGAACCGGTACGCTGACAATGAGCGAGCGCTGCGGGAGTTTGAGTCGCTCGCGCAGGTTGGTATCCAGCTGCATCGCCTCGGCCGCTTCATTAAATTGCGCGACGGCCAGACGGAAGGTGTGGGTATTCAGTTCAGTCATCAGGGCGCTCCTTGGGGTTGGATGGCGCATACATGGATGAGGGCGGGTCGCCATCCGGTTGTTCCGTGCGAGGCGCAAGTTGTTCAGGAGTGAGGGTCTCAGACCACGTGAGGCGAAACCGTGCGGCAAACTCTGCGGCGATCTGTTGCTGCACGACATGGAGGTCGGGCGTCGTACTCACGAGGGCCGCCATCGATGTGACACGGCAATCGGCAATGCCGCAGGGCACGATGTGAGAAAAGGGGGCCAGATCGGGGCAGACATTCAACGCGAAGCCGTGCGTGGTGATGCCCTGGGAAATGCGCACCCCGATCGACGCGATCTTGGACGGGCGGTCGCCGCCGACCCATACTCCAGGCAGGCCCTCACGCCGATGGGCGGTGACGCCCCACCCGGCCAAGGCAGCGATCACCACGTCTTCCAGCTGCCGAACGTAGGCTTTTGGGCCTGAGCAGTAATCGGTCAATCGAAGGATGGGATACCCCACCAATTGTCCCGGCCCGTGGTAGGTAATCGAGCCGCCCCGCTCCGTCCGGATGACGGGAATGCCGGTCTTTCGCGAGAGGTGCTCTTCTCCCGGCCAATGCCGGTCCTGTGTCGTGCGCCCCAGGGTATAGACGGGGGGATGTTCCATGAGCAGAAGCAGGTCGTGACAGCGGTCCGCCGCTCGTTCTGCGCGGCAGGCGCGTTGCAGGCGCCACGCGTCCTCGTACGGCAGCGCCTGGCCGCAGACTAACGTCGCGGGTCGCACGGCGTCGTTGTGTTTCGAAGCCTCCGGGCCTGCGAATAACGCGGCGGCTGCATCGTGGATGAGAGGATGGAGGCTCATGGCTTACGGCCGTGGCAGGCCCGGACGTGAAATGATAATAGTGGCCGTACCGGCTTTGCCCTGCGTGGCGACCTGGAACGACATCTGCCCATTGCCATGCTCGATGGCATGCCAGAAATCTCCCATATTGTAGAGCGGGCGGTTGTCGATGGCTGTCACCACATCCCCGGACTGCAATCCGGCCTGTCCGGCCGGTTTGCCCTGGTCTACTTGCAGGGCGAGAATGCCCCGGTCGCTCTCCAAATCAAAACTCGCCGCCACGCTTGGTGTGATGGTCAGCGGAATCAATCCGAGATCGGGGCGCGAGACGGATCCCCGGGCCATCATTGATTCGATATGCGAGGTCATGGCTTCGATGGCGATGGCGTAACTGATGGCTTGAGCCGAGGGGGCAATAGCGACATTGATCCCGACGACCTGGCCGAAGCGATCGACCAGCGGGCCGCCGCTGTTTCCCGGGTTGATGGCGGCATCCGTTTGGAGCAAATCGTAGAGGGTTTCGCCCTCCGGCGTCAGGACTGAACGATCCAGGGCGCTGATGACGCCGACGGTGACGGTTGAGCCGCCCTTCAACGCCAGCGGGTTGCCGATGGCGATGACGGTTTCTCCAATCTCGAGGGCGGGGCGCCGGCTGAATTCCGCAGGGACCAGATCAGGCGCCGTAATTCTAACGAGGGCGAGGTCCAGAAGAAAGTCACGGGCCACCACACGGCCGGGTGTCAGCCGACCCGTGGATAGTCCGACCACGACACTGGTCACGCCATGGACCAGGTGATTGTTGGTGAGAATGTAGCCGTTGGTATCGAGAATGACGCCGGAACCGGATCCGGAGGGCGCGCCATGTTGCGAGCCTCCCGTCGGAATTCCGCGTGTCAATACGGTCACCACGGAGGGGCGCACTTTGGAGACGACGGCGGGGATCGGAAGCTCGGTCAACGGGACGGCATGAGCGGGCTGATGCTCCGCCCCGAATGCAGTGGCCGTGAGACTGAAAATGAAGAGGGACAGGAGGGGCCAGGTCAACCAACGACTCATCCTGCGTCTGCAGCCTGCGCCGCGACTGTAAGAGCCTGTCACCATAGGGACCTCGATCCTCCGTCGGCGCATTCTCTCACACTCGCGTGTACGGCGAAAGCGCGCACAGAACAAAACGGGCGAGGCCGAGGCCTCGCCCGTCTCGTACTGCCCTGAGAGTCTCCGCCTCGGTTACTTCAGCGCGGCAAACATTTCCTTGACCATAGGGGTCTTGAGCTTCTTCAACGCTTTGGCCTCGATCTGCCTGATGCGTTCGCGCGTGACCGACAGATGTTGCCCCACCTGTTCCAGCGTGCGCGCCTGATCTTCGCCAATGCCGAATCGCAACCGGATGACCGTCTGTTCCCGCGGTGTTAAGGTCCCGAGAATCCTGTCCATCTCACGGGTGAGTTCCGTGCGATTCACATGGGCATCCGGCGGAACCGCCTGCTGGTCCGGCAGAAGTTCGCCGAGCTCCGTTCCGCCATCACCGACCTGATGCTCCAATGCTACCGGTTCCTGAAATGCCTGCATCGTTTCGTGCAGGCGATCGGGCCGCATGCGCATCATCGAGGCGACTTCCTCCAGGCGCGGCTGGCGTCCTAATTGTTGCACGAGCCGGCGCGACGCCCGGAGAATGCGGTTCGAGGCTTCCGTCTGGTGCACCGGAATTCTGATCGTTCGCGACTGGTCGGCAAGGGAACGCGTAATGCCTTGCCTGATCCACCAGGTGGCGTAGGTGCTGAATTTGAACCCCTTGCGGTGCTGGTATCGCTCGGCGGCTTTCATCAATCCAATGTTGCCTTCCTGCACCAGGTCCAACAAGGTGAGGCCGCGCCCCGTGTAATGTTTCGCGACATTCACCACGAGTCGAAGGTTGCAGCGCACCAATTCATCTTTCGCCGTTTCCAGCGTGACGCGTGAATTTCGCAGCGTGGTCAGGCAGGCCTCCAGCTCTTTTCGCACCGAGGCCGGAAGTTTGACTCCGTGCATGCCGTCCGAGAGCAACTGTTCCAGCGCGCGGTCCGCTTGATTGAGCACCATGGCCGAGAGCCCGCTGAGACGCCGTACCGTCTGCAATGTCTGAATATGTTCGGTCACCTCTTCAGAACGTTTCAGTCCTCCGCAGGCCTTCACCGCCTGCTGAAGTGTCTGACGAATTTGGCGCGTACCGAGGTCGAGTTGCTTGGCCAGTTCGATTTCCTCTTCTCGCTCTAAGAGCCCCCGTTCGCCGAATGAACGAAAATATAACGATTCCAGAAGAAATGGGGACGACGCCGAACGCGACGGTTTTTCGTGAACCACTTCTTCGGTGTCCGCTTCAGGCTGGCCGCCCTGCGCAATGCTGTCCAGCAGCGTACTGGCTTCTGCATCATCGGCGTCCGGATCGACCTCTACGGTCACCGTCGGATCTGTATCATCTTGAATCGCGATCGCGTTTTTCATCATGTGTCACCCCTCTTCCCCATCCTGGGGACGGTTGGCTACGGGATTCTTGAGGTAGACTCCCTCTCTATGTGAGAGCCCAGAGCAGGAAAAAGGATTCGCGCCGTGTATCCCGCTCTCCGGCTGTCCTTTGACCTACTACGGGAGCACATAACCGTTCAGATTTATTTACGATTGAGATAGCGATGTTTGCCGAACTGTCAAGGGACCGGCGCGGCAGGAAGTTGGGCCGGTTTGCCGACGGGTTCGGTTGAAAACGCGTCGGCCATCTCCTAGAATGCCGACCTATGTCACAACTACAGAACGGGGAACGTGTTCATCTGGTCGACAAGAAGGGCCGTCAGTACGCCCTGACCTTGAAGGCCGGAGATATCTATCATTTCAGCGGCGAGACGATCGCGCACGATGAGTTGATCGGCAAACCCGATGGGTCGATCGTGACCCTCTCGAAAGGCAAGCGATTCCTGGCGCTGCGGCCGACCTTCGGGGAATATGTCCTCAAAATGCCCCGCGGGGCGCAGGTGTTGTATCCCAAAGATTTGTCGTTGATTCCCATGTGGGCCGATGTGTATCCCGGCGCGCGGGTGTTCGAGGCCGGAACCGGGTCTGGAGCACTCACCATGGCCTTGTTGCGCGCCGTGGGCCCGACCGGTCTGGTCGTGACCTATGAGGCTCGCGATGACTTCGCCCGCACGGCTTTGACGAATATCGAACGCTACATGGGTCCCGTGTCCACCTTGATGCCCGTGAGGAAGAATGCCTATGAAGGCATCGACTTCCTCGAAGATGGCCGTCCGTTCGATCGCCTCGTGCTGGATTTGCCGGAGCCCTGGCAGGTGGTGCCGCATGCGGCGAAGGTATTACGCTCCGGGGGCATTTATTTGAGCTTCGTGCCCACCATCCCGCAAGTGATGCAAACCGTCGATGCGCTGGAACGCACCTCGGTCTTCGGCAATATTGAAACCTTTGAGACCTTGTTGCGGACCTGGTCTATCCAAGGGCGCAGTGTCCGCCCGGACCATCGAATGGTAGCGCACTCGGGGTTTTTGACCGTCGCGAGAAAGGTCGAAGAGGGCTGGTGGTCGCGTCCCAACAGGACCGTCGACACGGAGGACCAGGCCGACCGAGACCACGAGGAGCAGGAGGGGGAGGAGCCAACGGCATGAATCGGTTACAGGGGAAAGTGGCCATCATTACCGGTGGCAACGCGGGAATCGGCGAGGCCATCGCCAAGTTGTTTGCCGATGAAGGGGCGCATGTCGTGGTGACCGGCCGCCGCAAAGAGGAACTCGACCGCGTCGTGAAGGGAATCGGAGTGAACGGAGGGCGGGCGCTGGCGGTTGCCGGGTCCGTCACGGATGAAGCCCATGTGCAGGACGTGGTGGCGCAGACGAGGCGGACGTTCGGCAAAGTGCACATTCTGGTGAACAATGCCGGAATCGGCGATTTCGGCAAGCGGCTCCACGAGACCGACGATGCTACCTGGATGAAAGTGTTGGACATCAATTTAACGGGCGTGTTCCGGATGACGCGGGCGGCGATACCGGAAATGATCAAGAGCGGCGGCGGAGCGATCATCAATATTTCTACCGTGGCCAGTTTGATCGGCATTCGCGGGCTGTCCGCCTATGCCGCATCGAAAGGCGGCTTGGATGCGTTGACCAGATCCCTGGCCGTCGATTACGCGCAAGACAACATCCGGTGCAATGCGGTGAATCCCGGTTTGGTCGATACGCCCATGGCGGCGCCTTTAATGGCCGATCCTGCCAGTCTGGAACCGATCATGGCCCAGTACGCCATCCGTCGGCCAGGCAAGCCGGAAGAAGTAGCGAAGATGGCGCTCTACCTTGCATCCGACGAGGCCACCTGGGTGACCGGAGCGACGTTTCCTATCGATGGCGGCATGACCATCTGCAAGGGGTAAGGAACAGAAGGCGACGGCCTGTCGTGGCCTGGGACGACGACCTCCGGAAGGATGCTGCGACGCAGAGTCGCCGGAAGCGAGGAGGCGATTATGAGTGCCGTGCAACGTATCATCGCGGTTGTAATCCCGGTCTTCGTTTTGGCTGTCGTCTTGTACGGGATGCTGGAATCAAGTCTGGCGCCGGCTCGAGCAGAGGGTGGCACGGAATTCGTGGGAACGGTCTTGTCGGTGGATACGGCATCCGGAAAATTTGCCGTCAAGAAGGACGGCGGCGGAAGCCGGTTCACCTTCGTTGCCAATGAAAAAACCCATTTCGACGGCGGGGTGAAAGCCGTGAAGGATCTCAAGAAAGACGATCATGTGACGGTGATGTATCAGGTGCAGGGATCTCAGTATGTGGCACTGAACGTCGCGCTCATGAAGTAGAAGGTTCTTGCGTATGGATATCACACCTCAGACTCAATGGTGCGGCATCATCGGGAATCCGGTCGAGCATTCGCTGTCGCCGGCGATTCACAATGCCGCCTTTCAGAAAATGGGGCTGGATCTCGTGTATCTGGCCTTTCGCGTAGACGCTCTCGGTGATGCCTTGAAAGGCATACGGGCCTTGGGAAATGCGCGGGGATTCAGCGTGACGATTCCGCACAAGGTGGCGGCCATGCCGTTCCTGGATGAGGTGGAACCCACGGCCAAACACATCGGCGCGATCAATACCATCGTCGCCGAAGAGGGAAAACTCAAAGGCTACAATACGGATGCGTCGGGGGCTCTGCGGGCCTTGAAAGAGGGTGGCGCACTGCTTGCCGGGCATCGTGTATTGATCCTGGGCTCGGGCGGAGCCGCGCGCGCCATTGCGTTTGCGCTGGCCACGGGGACGGGCATCGCCGGGCTGACGATCCTCGGTATCGAAGATGCGGAGCGGCAGAGGCTGGTGAGAGATTTGCGAGATAAGACGGCCGTGCCCATTGAAGACGGACCGCTTACGCTGGACATGCTGCGCAATTGGGTCCCGCATGTCCGCACGCTGATTCACTGTACGCCGGTCGGCATGTCACCAAAAGTTGAAGAGTCCTGCGTTCCGGCCAATCTGTTCAGGCCGGAACTGACGGTGATGGATATCGTTTACAACCCGCGCGAAACAAAACTCCTGCAGGAGGCGAAAGCCAGTGGGTGCCGGACCATTTCAGGGTTGGAGATGTTTCTCAATCAAGCTGTACTCCAATTTGAACTCTGGACGAACCAGCCGGCTCCGGTGGACATCATGCGGCATGTGTTGGAGTCGCACTTTGTGTAACGAATCGGCCGTTCTCCGCGCGCAGGCCTGGACAGCGGCCCGATCCTTTTCAGTCCGGAATCTCCTATGAATGTCGTATTGATCGGGTATCGCGGGACCGGGAAGAGCACGGTCGGAAAAATTCTCGCCCGCAAGCTCGGGCGCACGGTCGTCTCCACGGATGCCGAGATTGTGAAGCGCGCGAATCTCTCCGTGCCTGAAATTGTGAAACAATTCGGGTGGGATCACTTTCGTGATTTGGAGTCGGCCGTCTGTCGTGACTTTGCCGCGCGGGATCAGTTGATCATCGATACCGGGGGCGGCGCCATTTTGCGGCCGGAGAATGTGGAAGTGTTACAAAAGACCGGGACGCTGGTCTGGCTCACCGCGACCGTGGACACGATCACCCGCCGGATTGGCGGCGACACGCAGCGGCCGTCGCTGACGGGGACCAAATCGTTCACGGAGGAAATCCGTGACGTGTTGACTGAACGTACGCCTAAGTACCAGGCGGCCGCCACGCATGTCGTCTCGACCGACGGCGTTTCCACCGCAGCCGTGGCCGAACGCATTCTCCAGTTGACCTCGCGTGAGTCAGGCCATTGAATCGGCTGAGCCTGTTCGGCAGAAACTCGCAGGTGCCCTGGCGCATTTCTTGACATCCCCTCGGTAACATGGTTCTTATACCGGCGCGCGCCCGTAGCTCAATTGGATAGAGCATCGGACTTCGGATCCGAGGGTTGGGGGTTCAAGTCCCTCCGGGCGCACCATAAAATCAATAGATTGTATCTCTTCCTCAGGTTCTTCCTCTTCCTCGGTCACGGTTTTGGTCACGGTTCCACTCAGACTCCCTCGATTCACTGCTTCTCGAAGATGTCCTGGTGCGAGGCGGGCTTATTGACTTGTACGACAAATGGCGTACAATATCAAACATGAGGAAAACATCGCGTCTGTCCATGTCAGACCGTATTAATGCCCGTATCGATATCGGCCTTAAAAGGAGAGCCGTGAAAATCTTCGATCGCCTGGGGATTAGTGAGGCAGAAGCCATACGGCTTTTTTATGCTCAGGTCGAACTCCATCAAGGTATTCCCTTCCCCCTCACCATTCCAAATGCCACGACCATTGCCGCCTTTGACGAAACCAACAAGCCCGAGAAACTCCCTTCCTTTAAAACCTTCCGCGCCCTCAGAAACCAGACGGGCGTCTAGCCTTGCTCACCATCAAACCCACCAGCCGTTTTCTCAAAGACCTGAAGTTAGCCAAAAAACGAGGACAGGACATTGATGATCTCGAGGACATCATTGACCTCTTACAATTCCAAAAAGTTCTGCCTGTCAGAAACAGAGATCATGCCCTTTCCGGGAATTGGAAGCATCATCGCGAATGTCACATTGCCCCAGACTGGCTGCTGATTTATCGAACGGATGATGAATTCCTTTACTTGGAACGTACCGGTTCCCACGCTGATCTGTTCGAGTGAATGTGCCAGATCGTCTCTCGTTTGTTAGGAAATCTGGTCACGGTTTTGGGTACGATTGCAGGTATGCCGCAATCGTCAGTGATCCTCATGGACTTATGCAAAAAGCATTGATCTATAAAGAGAACATATCCATCTGCCCGCCCTGATCGCTGTCTGTCTCTAACGTGCTTTGTCGCCCTTCGGATCCGAGGGTTGGGGGTTCAAGTCCCTCCGGGCGCACCACTTCGTTGAAGGGCAGTCGCAGGTCCCCGCTTCGCCCCGACTCCCGCACAGACAGTTCCGCCTCAATGTCCACTTCTATAGCTCCCGAGTGCCTTCGCTTCACCCATGCCCCTCGTCGCTGATCCTAAATCTGCGTGATGGCCATCCCCCGGCGATCGCCTTTCAGAATCCCTGAAAAATGGCGGTTTTCCTGAGGTGTTACGGTTGCTCATTGCCTGGAAAGCATCGTGTAACTATTTGAAGTAACGATGATTTCAAGGTTGCCAATGCGGAATCCTGAGGAAATTGAGGCCGGTGCTATAGTTGTTACGTACAACACAGGTTTCACCCCCTCCAAGGAGCAAGGTTCATGAAGTACCGCGGCGCGTCGCAGCTGATGTTGGGCGGAATGGCAATGGTTCTGTTAACGGCACCGGGCTGCAGCAACATGAAATGGTTCCAGTCCGGCTCGGAGGAGGCCTCCAATTCGGAGTCGTCCCTGTCGGCTTCCTCGGGCGCGGGGGGTGGGTATGGACGCGGGG